>CALHXW010000167.1 GCA_938040325.1 uncultured bacterium
GGCAAGCACATCGCCTTCGCCTCGCTCGAAAACAGCGCTTGATTTGGGGCTAGAACTCGCAGTCAATATCGATTTGGAACGAGCCGGTCATGTTCGCCGGGCCATCGACCACGAAGTAGTAGGTGGTTCCAAGGATCGCCGTGAAGTCGACTTGATTGGGACCGTGTCCGACGCAGTGGAGCGGCGTGCAACCTTCCCCCTGGTCGACGAGCACGTAGAGCCCAAGCGCTGCGGCTGCGCTCATGGTGACCGTCACCGGACCAGAGCCCTGGGCTGTGAAGCGGTAGACGACTTCCTTGCCGGGGTAGGACGGTCCGCACGCGTAGTCCGTGGCCTTGGCCTTGCCGCCGCCCGTGGATGCCCCTTGGCCGAACCCGCATGTCGGCAACAAGGTCGACGGCTGACACGACTGCAGGCAAGCAGGCTCGTTCCAGCAGTCGTCGTCGGCGCAGTCGATGAGGTTGTCGCCGTCGTTGTCGACATCGTCAAAGCACGCACCCGCCTCGGTCGCGCATGCTGGCGCGGAGACGCAGTCAGGGTCGTCACAGTCAACGAGGGAATCGCCGTCGTTGTCGGCATTGTCGACGCACGAGATCTCCGTGTCCGGAGTCCCGCAAGGTGGCGTGGTGTCGCAGTCGGGATCGTCGCAGTCGAGCAGCTCGTCGTGGTCGTTGTCGACGTTGTCAAAGCAGCTGGTCTCGGTCCCCGGACACCACGGGTCGCTGTCGCAGTCGCTGTCCCAGCAGTCGGTCGCGCCGTCGCCATCGTCATCGAGGCTGTTGCTGCACAACGTCTCGACCGGCGCAGCGCAGGCCGGGTCGGAAGCACAGTCGCTGTCGTCGCAGTCGGTTGCGCCATCACCGTCGTCGTCGACGGTGTCGAGGCAGGACAGCTCACTGGTGACGCCGCATGCGACCGCGAGGGTTCCTGACGCAGCGAGGGAGTCGTGCTCGACGACAAAGAGGTAGCTCGAGCCTGCGGCCACATCGAGCGCAGCCGCGCTACCGCCGCCCATCAAGCAGCTGGCGGCATCGCATGTCTCGTTGGAAGGAAGCACGTAGAGATCGCCGCCTGCTTCGATCCGGATCCGTTCGTTCGTCGTCGCAGTGAAGCGATAGATCCGCTCGGGTAGCGCTTGCCCGTCACCGCCACATGCATAGCCGGCGAGCACGTTGGTCGTCCCAACGTCCAGAAACGAGTAGTCGACATCTCCACACCCCACATTGCCCGCTGCAGTGCAGCCGCAAACGCTTGAGGTGACGCACTCGCCCAGGCCGCTATCGCACTGAGCGACCAAGCACGGGTCGCCGGTTTCGGCGCATAGGAGCCTCTCATCCGCGGCCAGCTGGCACTGATAGTCCACGCAGGCAACGCCCCATTGGCAGGGGTCAGGCGAGTCGATGCCCTCGCAGTCGGCTGGAGTGAGGCAAGACGGACCGATGACGGCGTCGAACGTGTCGGGACCGGCTCCAAACGAGTCACCGGCCGCGTCGCCGCCATCGAGCACGGCATCCCCGGTCGCGATATCGCCATCGCTGCCGTCCGTGAGGTCGCCGACGTCCGGTGTTGCGCCGTCTCCTGCATCGTTGCTGACGGCGTCGGCCGAGCTGCTGTCGGTGATGCTGTCGAGCAAGGCGGTGTCGGCCAGAGGCACCGTGTCGGGCCCGTTGGTGTCGGGTCCTGGCGCGGTATCGAGCGCAGCGTCGTCGGTCGACCCTAGCGGACCGGCTTCAAAGCAGCCGGTCGCGAGTGCAGCGCTGGTCAGCAGCGCAACGAGGCTCAGCGCCAGGTGGTGTGTCACAGGCGGGCATCGAGGCGTGTCGTGCAAAGAGGTCACCGGCCGAGCCTACTCCCGACTCGACCTCAGGATCCAGTCGCTCTTCGTTTGTTCAATGATGCCCGCACCTGCATGATACCCCCATGTCCATCGCCGAACTCACTAGCGACACGACCCAAGTCGCCCTCGTTGCCGACGCCTCGCGCGGCGTCGGTCGGGCGATCGCGCTCGAGCTCGCCGATCGCGGCTACGCGGTGCTGGCGTGCGGACCCGACGGACGGCGGATGGCAGACATGCCTCGCGAGACGGCCTACGGCGGGCTTGTTGAGACCTACGTCACCAAGCTCGACACGCCAGCGAAGGCGACAGCAGCCCTAGCGAAAGCGCAGTCGCTCTTTCTTCGGCTCGACATCATCGTCCACTGCGGGATGCAGCCCCACTTCGGCGCGCTTGAGGACACGCCCGACGACGCGATCGCCCGCGTGTTTGAGACCAACTTCCACCGGCCGCTGCGCCTGGTCCGAGCGGCGATCCCTATGATGCGGGCGGCAGGCGGTGGCCACCTGCTCTGCGTGTCCAGTGCAGCTGGACGCGTTGCCCTGCCGCTCTCATCGGTGCTGTCGGCGAGCCACCATGCGCTTGAAGGCATGTGCGACTCGCTTCGACTAGAGCTGAAGCCGTTCCAGATCGAGATGACGCTGATCGAGCCTGGCATCGTTGCCCGGCAGCCTGCGCTCAGTGCGGCCACAGAGCGGGCGATCACCGGTCTGTCACCCGGCGGGCCCTACGCCAGCATGACGGCAGCGCTCGAGGAGGCCTTCAGCTCGCTGATGGTTGAGGCCGCAACCCCGCAGCAGGTCGCAGAGACCGTCTTGCGGGCGCTCTCCGACAAGTCCCCGCGCGCGCGTTACCCGGTCAACAGGCGGGCCGCACGATGGCTTCGAGCCCGGAAGATGTTCCCGACGAAGGTGCTCGACCGTCGCGTGCTCAAGCGCCTCCAGCTCGACGAGCACGACTGAACGAGCGGGCGCGCCGGTGTGCGACGCCAGCCGCTACAGCCGCTGAGCTCGCCGCCCCTTCCTTAGAGAGGTACGCACACGTCGCGGACGCTGCCGCTTGGGGTCTGACAGGCGAACCCTGACGGGCAGTCGAGTGACGAAAAGCAGGTCACTTGGCACGTGACCGAGCCATCGTCGCCATAGACACACGCCCCGCCAAAGGGGCACGCGTCGTCGTCGCCACAGAGCGCGGCGCAGACGCCTGGACCGGTGGTCTGCGTGCAGATGTTGGAGCGACACGCGACATCGTTCTGGCAGCCCGACCCGAAGCCGCCCGGGCGATCGATGGTGCACACGTAGCGCCCTTGCCCGCCGGCATTGAGCGGTACGCCGAAGCGGCAGGTGAGGTCCGAGCCGGCCGGACAGGCGACGCTCCCGCCTGGACCGTCGCACTGGGGCCGGCACCAGCCGAGGTTGTCGCCATCGCCGTCGACCACGCAAAAACTCTGGCCGCTGCACGTTGCGCCGGGACCGCAGGGTTGCGAGCACACGCCCACGCGACTCTCGTTGGTGACAAAGCAGAACTCGGCACTGCCGCAATCGGTCGCTTGCGTCGCTGGAAAACACGGGCTCTGGCTCTGGCTACAGCGTCCCTCGCCGACAATCTGGCAGCTGCCCGAGTCGCACTCGAAGTCGCTGCCGCACGCAGCCCCTAGCGGCGCTCCTTCGACCCCTGAGACACAGACGTTGGCGGTCGCGTCGGTCACGTCGCGTAGGACGCGGCAGGCACGCTCAGCGCCCGGCATGCTCCCGCAATCAGGGTCGCCCGTGCACCGCTTCAAGCATGTCGGACGGCCTCCCAGCCGAACGCACGAGCCTGTCGGACCGCAGCTCGATGCGTCGCATCCTAGTGTTGCGCAGTAGCCTCCAGGGAACCCACCGAGGCAGGTCTGGGCCCCTGTGCACTGAGTCGGGTCGGTGCATGGCGAGCCGATCGGCAGCGCGTTGGGGTCGACGGCGTAGCATGCTTGGTGAAGCTCGCCTGTCTGGCCGTCGACAAGCGTCTTACAGTCACGGCCCTCGCCACTGCAGCCCGTGCAGTCGGCGAGGCAGACGTCGTTGTTGCCTTCGATCACAACGCACGTGCTCGCCGCCGCACAGCTCTCAGCCAAGCAGCCCAGCTGCGTGCAGTAGCCACCTGCCCAGCTCAGGCAGGTGCCACCAAGGCAGTCGTCGTTTTTGACGCACGGACTCCCGTTGGGTTGCGGCGGCAACGTCGTGTCTGCAGGCGGCGCGGTGTCGAAGGGGGCAGTGTCCGGCGGAGGAAACGTATCCTGCGCTACGAACGTGTCCGCGACGGGCGTCGTGTCAGCAGCGACCACAGTGTCTTCCTCGATGGGAATGCACTGGTCCCCTTGGGGCAGGGTCCCGAGGGGGCACTCGAGGATCGTGACCTGGTCTCCGCAGGCGAGGCAGGTGATGGCAAAGCTGAACACGAGCGAGCGCGTGATGAGGTCCTTCATGGCGCCGATGGTACTGAGGGTGCCGCCACGCTACAACCGATGACGGTCCGTGCTGCAATGACGCCTGTCGTCAAGTTCCAACTGGTGGACGCGCGGTGCACGGTAGCTGCCTTGTCAGGATAGATCGGCTCGGCCAAACTTTGGGATGGAGGTAGAGATGCGCGGTCGCGTAAGCGTGTGGTTGGTGGTGGTTGCCTTGGCGGCGTGTGGCGGCGGCGACGACAGCGGCTCGGATCCGGTGGACAACGACACGGCGTCGGCTGAGCCGAGCCTTTTGGGTGAGCCGTGCCGCAGCGACGGAGACTGCGTGGCCGGCATCTGCTTGCGGAGCGAGTACGGCCCACCGTTTTGCACGCGTCCTTGCAGCGCCGAGTGGGAGCCGTGCCCAGAAGGCGAAGACGCAGGCGCCGGCGACACCCTCTGCGTGAGCTTTGCGGTGCTGCCAAACCCTGCCGCGCCCCCTTTCGATGGCGAGCTCGCCCGCTTCTGCGTCCCCCGGTGCTCTTCGACCAGCGAGTGCGTCAGCAGCAACGAGAGCTGGGAAGCCTGTGACGTGCCGAAGTACCTCGGCGACCCGCTCTTTCCGTCGCTCGGCAACACGCGCGTGTGCCAGGCGCCGTCGTTTCAAGGGAAAGACCCCGTCGATCCAGACATGTGCGACTGGGAAAAAACCATCGACCGCTACAACAACGAGGCCAACCTGTGCCGCTCGTACTGCGACTACCTAGACCGCTGCAAGGAGCTGCCGGCGACCCACCGAAAGCGCTGCTGCGAGTGGGGTTGCTTCAACGCCATGGTCATCGAGGACGAGGTCCAAGACGGCTGGTTCGACGACATCAAGTGCTACATCGACACCCACGCCGCGTTTCCGGACTCCGGCCCCAAGAACGCCTGCAGCGAGCCTCCGGTCGAGTGCGGCGGCGTGCCCGTCGACCCCACCCCACCCTCTTCGGTGACCCCCTAAGGAGCGTCTCATGGCCGCCAACGACCACGACTCGGAACCGCAACCCGCTGCCGACCAGGAGACCGACCGGCGGGCCATGCTCTCGAAGCTCACGATCGGTGCCGGTCTAGCGCTCGGCGGCGCCGTCGCGGTGGGGCCGCTGTCGATGGCTATCTCTCCGGTCGTGCGCGGGGATTCAGCCCGTGAGCAGGACGGCTGGACCGCCGTCGGCCCTATCGACCGCTTCGTTGTGGGCGGTGCCCCGCAACGCGTCGTGCTCAGGCGTGACAAGCAAGACGGTTGGCTGCTTCGACGCCAGCAGTCGATCGGGTCTGTCCTCGTCCAGCGTGTCGACGCGACAACGTTCCATGTCTTTAGCGCTGTGTGTCCACACCTCGGCTGCGCCGTTGGCGTCAGCGACGCGGGTGACCACTACGCGTGCCCGTGCCACCGCTCGTCGTTCATGCTCGATGGCACCCGACGGGAAAACGCCGACGGCGCGACCAACCCAGCCCCTCGCCCTCTCGATGCGCTGGCGGCGCGAGTGGCTGACGGCCAGCTCCTCGTCGAGTGGGTTCGCTACCGCCCTGGCACGGCCGACCAAGTGCGGATCGCGTAGTGGGACTCAAGAAACGCATCGACGCTCTTGCGAGCGCCGTGGACGACCGCACGGGCATCGGCTCAGCCGTCGACTACGTGGCGAACCACCCCGTGCACGGGGGCGCGCGCTACGCGTACGCACTCGGCAGCGCACTGGTCTTTACGTTCATCGTCCAGATCGTGACCGGCATTGCGCTGGCATCCACGTATTCGCCCTCGGTCACCGACGCGTGGGGCAGCGTGTACCTCATCGAGCATCACATGCTGATGGGCTCGTTCGTCCGCGGCGTCCATCATTGGGGAAGCTCGGCGATGATCGTGCTGTGCGTCCTGCACATGACCCAGGTGCTTCTCTTCGGAGCTCATAAGAAACCACGCGAGCTCAACTGGATCCTCGGCATCATCATGCTCTTGGTCGTGCTCGGGTTCGGGCTCACTGGCTACCTCTTGCCGTGGGACCAAAAGGGATACTGGGCGACCCAAGTAGCGACCGGGATCATCGGGTCCGGCCCGCTCGGAGGTGAGCTCCAAACGATGGTCCAGGGCGGAAGCGACTACGGCAACGCAACGCTGACGCGCTTTTTCACGCTGCACGTCTTCATCCTGCCCGGCGCTCTGATCACGCTCTTGGTCGGACACTTGGCGCTCTTCTACCGTCACGGCGTCAAGACATCCCCTCGCGCGAAGCCACGCAATGACGTGCCGTTTTGGCCCTTTCAGATGTTTCGAGACCTGGTGGTCGCAGCGATCGTCTTTGGCGTCTTGATCGCTCTCGCGCTGCTTGTGGGCGTGAGCCTCGACGCCCCTGCAGACCCGGCGAGTGGCTATGAGGCACGCCCCGAGTGGTACTTCCTCTTTCTGTTTCAGCTCTTGAAGTACTTCGAGGGCCCGCTGGCGTTCATCGGCACGATCGTCCTGCCGACGCTGGCAGTCCTCTTTTTGCTGGCGATTCCCTTTATCGACCGCAAGCCAGGACCCGCCCCATCACGCAGCGTCGTGATCCCCTTCTTTTTGATGCTCGCAGGCGCTGCGATCCTAACGCTCCTGGCCATGCGGACGGACGCCAACAGCGAAGCGTTCCAGCGCGCAAAGGCTCAGGCGGAGGCGCAAGCGCATGAGGCGATCGCGATGGCTGAGATCGGCGGGGTCGACGCATCAGGACGGGTGACACTCTTCGAAGCCCAAAAGCTCTATCGCGACGCTGGCTGCGCGTCCTGTCACGAGGCGACCGACGTCGCAGCCCCTGCCCTGGTCGGCTATGGCTCTAGAGACCGGCTCAAGCGCTTCTTGCTTGCGCCCAATGACAAGGAGTTCTTCGGCGGTACGCCCCTCGACGGTGCCATGGACCCTGTTGAGGTCGAAGGCAAAGACCTCGACACGCTTGTCGACTACCTCCACAGCCTGTCCGGCGCGCCCGGCTCCGAGACCGATGCCGCCACGGTCGCTCGTGGCTTCGAGCTCCTCACCGAAGCCGATTGCGTCGACTGCCACAACCTCCCGGGCGCTTCAAAGCTCGACAAGGACAGCTACGACCCGACGGCCACCGGGCCCGACTTGGATGGCCTCTACGGCTTTGAGTGGACGCGTGCCCTGTTGCGCGACGCGTCGCATCCGATGTTCTACGGCGGCAGCCTCTCAGCCAAGGACCTGCCGAGGGCGATGCCGAGCTACCTCCACCTCAGCGACGACGAGCTCACGCTGCTCACGCGCTGGCTACAGGCGGGTGCGCCACTGATGGAGCGGAGCGACGAAGCGAGAGCCGACGATGCTGAAAAGTGAGACGAGGGCGTAATCGTTTGCCGGGCAATTGCGCCCGCGTCTCATTAACATCAGGAGGAACTCATGAAGACAGCCGTTCCTCATCCAGGGACGGGTGAGGCCCGAGTGCTCGCTTCACGCCTTTCTCTGTAGCGAGAAGCGTGCCAACCTGAGCAACGAAGCCCTAAACATCCACAACGGGCTGAAACAACTAGGAAACGAAACGTGACGACCGCTCGGGCGCACCCGGCCCGAACGCCAAGACCGCGACATGATCGTCATACTTGGCGCGAAGCGCGTGACGCAGCCGCCTTGTTCCGAGGCCGTCGAGCCCGCTAGTCACGGGCCGGACGCCCCCTCATCGCCACGTGACCAGCGTGTCATAGTGTCCAGCTGCCTGCTGCCCGCTGCCTCAAGCAGCCGAGAAGCGCTGCGTTTCACCATCATAGTCGAGCACTTAACCGCCAACCGACGGAACCCAGGCATAAAGTACGGTGCTGGCTCTTTCTTGACACCGACTCAAGGAGCGTGCCAGCACGATGCCCGTGATACGCCAGTTTCTGATTGTTGTTTGCCTCGCTTCCCTCTTGGCCCCCGACGTTGCCACGGCTGGGGACGGTCATAAGTGGGTGCCAAGGCGCGTGGAAGTCCTGCCCGGCGATAGCCTCGGCAAGCTCGCTGTTCGTCACAACGTGACGGTTGGCGCCTTGCGTCGATGGAATCCCGATAAGGTCGGATCGAGTGACCTGATCAAGGTCGGCCAGAAACTCCTCATCATGATCCGGGCCGACCTTGTCGACAAGCCGCCTGTGGTCAAAGAGGAGCCGATCGTTGGCCCGCCGCCGCCGTCGATTCCCTTTGGCGAGACGTGGCGTGGCTTCTATCAGATCCGTCCCGGCGACAACCTCGGCAAGATCGCGCGGCGCTTGGACGTGACGGTCGCCGAGCTGATGAAGTGGAACAAGCTCGGCAAGGACAGCACGATTCAGATCGGCAAGCTCCTCAAGTACGAAAAGTACGGCCCCCGCCCCGACCCACTCTCGGTTGGACGCCCGATGGAAGGCGTTCTTCGGTACGGCATCCACCTCGGCAAAGGCCCAGGCTACCGACTACGCTTTCCCCGCAACGCGTTTACGACCAAGTCGGTGAAGCACACGCTGCAGTACTGCACCAGCCGGATGCGCGAGAAGTTTCGCGGCACCGCCGACATCTTGATCGGTGACATTTCGCGTCCGACGGGCGGCCGTTTCCCGCCCCACGTCAGTCACCAGTCAGGCCGCGACGCAGATGTTGGCTACTACCTCGCCGACAACGTCCAGAACGTGACCATGCACGTGGTTCGGCCGCACGACATCGACTACACCAAGACGTGGGCGCTGCTGCGCTGCATGATCGAGACCGACCAAGTTGTGCGCGTGTTCATCGACACCAAGATCCAGCGCGCGATGGTGAAGTACCTGCGCAAGCACAAGCTGGTGGCTGACCCGACGCTCGACAGGCTCTTTGAGAGCTTCGGGGCCAAGGGAGCGACCGCGCTGATCCGCCATGCACCGAAGCACGACACCCACATCCACATCCGCTTCGCATGCGACGTTGGGGTGGAGAACTGCCACGAAGAGCCGGGCGACACGATCTTCGTCTTTTGAGTCGCGCAGCGCGACGACAGTAGGCCTCATGACTCGACACTCAAAGCGCGGTGCGCCTGCGGCACTCGCGCCGCTCCTGTCCACAGCGCGGACTGCGCTGCCAAGCGGACCGCCGCTCTTTCTTGAGCAGCCAGGCAACGCCGCCGCGGCGCTCTCCCCCTTTCTGCTGCCTGAGCGCCTCGCTCGCATGCAGAGTGTGCTCGCCAAGCGGACGCGACACGTCGTCGCCTACCTCGAAGAGCCGCACGATCCGCACAACGTGTCGGCGTGCATGCGCTCAGCGGACGCCTTCGGCTTTCAGGATGTCTACGTGGCACCGGAGCACCCAGAGACCTTCAAGATCTCGCGCGAGGTGTCTCAGGGAACGCAGCGCTGGCTCACCATGCATCGCTTCGACCGCGGCGAGGACGCCGTTAGGGCCATCAAGCGTGCTGGATACCTCATCGCGGCAACAGACCTTGGTGGGGACTCACCACCGATACCGCTGGCGGATGTTCCGCTCGATGCACCGATCTGTTTGGCCTTTGGCAACGAACACCGGGGCATCACGCCGAGCCTGCGCGCGGCCGCAGACCTGCGCGTGCACATCCCGATGGCCGGCTTTGTCGAGTCGCTCAACATCTCGGTTGCATGCGCTGTTGCACTGTCCCTGACGCGGCAGCGACTCGACGCGCGTGATGCGGCGAGCTGGCAGCTTCCTGAGGCCGAGCGCTGCGACCTGCTGGACGCATGGGTTATCGCCGATGTGCCGCGCGCACGTGCCGTACTGGGCGAGCTTGGGCGGCGCGCGTTGAAGGGTAACGCCGAATCTGGTTGAATCCGGGCCCCTCGACGCCCCTGGAGCTGCTCCGATGTTACGACACCTCGCGATGGAGATGGTCCGCGTCACCGAGGCCGCTGCCGTTGCAGCCGCTCGACTCATGGGACGCGGCGACGAGAAAGCCGCCGACCGCGCCGCCGTCGAGGCGATGCGCGCTGAGTTCAACCACATCGACATCGACGGCCGGATCGTCATTGGCGAGGGCGAGCGGGACGAAGCACCGATGCTCTTTATCGGCGAGGAGGTCGGACTACGCGGCGAGCGTTCGTTTCCGACCGACATTGCCGTCGACCCGCTTGAAGGCACAACGATCTGCGCGAGCGGCGGCTCGAACGCCCTTGCAGTGGTCGCCCTCGCCGACCGCGACTGCCTGCTCCACGCCCCCGACACCTACATGCGCAAGATCGCCGTTGGACGCGAGAGCGCCGGTGCGATCGACCTGCTGAAGAGCCCGACGGAGAACCTGTATCGGGTTGCCGCGCGCAAGGACATGCCCGTCAGTGACCTCACGGTCTGTATCCTCAACCGTCCGCGCCACACCGACCTCATCGACGAGGTCCGTAAGGCTGGCGCGCGGATCCGCCTGATCCGGGACGGGGATGTGTCTGCCGCACTCGCTGCCGCGGTCCCGGAGTCCAACGTCGACGTCCTGATGGGAATCGGCGGCGCGCCCGAGGGCGTGCTCGCTGCCGCGGCGCTGCGCGCTCTTGGCGGCGAGATGCAGGGACAGCTGATCTTCCGCAACGATGCCGAGCGTGAGCGCGCGAAGGCAATGGGGCTTGATGATCCGGGCCGAGTCTTGATGCCGCAGGACCTTGCGCGTGGTGACGTGATCTTTGCGGCCACCGGCGTCACCGACGGCGACTTCCTCAAGGGGGTTCGGTTCAAGCCCGGAGGCGCCGTGAGCAACTCCGTCGTCATGCGCTCGGCGTCCGGCACCGTCCGCTACGTGACCGCTAACCATGACTTCACCCGCGGCCGCATGATCCCACGCATCGACGGCGAGTAACGGGCGACGGCGACGCCTTTTCCGTGAGCTGACAGAGCCGATGGCCCTGGCGAGGGGACAGAAGCTGTCTGGCGACCGGCGTCCGGTTCGCTGCAGACTGGAAAAATCCGGTGACGGCGCTACCCTGCCGAGACCGGGCGCCCGGAGCCCGCACGACCGACAGGGAAAGAGGAACGACATGCGCAACATCGACGGACTCGAGATGGTCTGCTTCTGCAAGTCCAAGCACTTCGAGATGACGTATGGCGGGGGCGGCAAGTACGTCAACCCGAAGAACGAGCCGGTCGAGGACCTCTTCGACATGAACTGCTACGTCTGCACCGCGTCGTTCTTTACGACAGAGGGTGACGCAATTCTGTTCTGCCCGAACTGCGGCCACTTCGACCGCAAGCGCTTCAACCACAAGCACGAGCTGGTGGAGGCCCTGCGCGGACAAGACTTCAGCTGGCTCAAGCGCAACAAGCCCATTGCGGTCGAGAAGTTCGACGGGGTCTGGGAGCTCAAGTTCGCGCCGAGCGCGCTGCACCTTGACCAGACCGGCAGCTACAAGAAGGTCGTTGAGCTCTAACAGCCTCTGTTCACGGCCGAAGACCGCGATACCACCAGCGGCGCAGCTTCATTGATTGCAAGCACTCCCGGTGCTATGGACGCGCTCGAACTGGGTGAGGAGAGGCCTTGGACATCGCGTTCGGAGTGATCGGAGGGAGCGGGCTTTACGCCATCGACGGGCTCGAGGTCGTCGATGAACGGCGGATCGACACGCCGTTCGGACAGCCATCGGACGCGGTCATCATCGGCAAGCTCGACGGTCAGAACATCGCCTTCTTGCCGCGCCACGGCCGCGACCACAACCTTGCCCCGCACGAGATCAACTACCGCGCCAACATCTGGGCCATGAAGTCCGTTGGGGTCCGGTGGTTGCTGAGCGTAAGCGCCGTCGGCTCGCTGCGCGAAGACATCGCGCCGGGCGATCTTGTGCTGGTCGACCAGTTCATCGACCGCACGCGCACACGCCCAAGCACCTTCTTCGAGGGCGGAGTCGTCGCCCACGTCACCTTCGCAGACCCCTGCTGTCGAGAGCTGCGCGCCGCACTGGCCGCCACCTGTCAGGAGCGCGGGCTGAACGTCCACGGCACCGGGACATACGTCTGCATCGAAGGCCCTCAGTTCTCCACCCGCGCCGAGTCCCACCTCTACCGTCAGTGGGGCGCAGCCGTCGTCGGGATGACCAACCTGCCGGAGGCGAGGCTCGCCCGTGAGGCGCAGATGGCCTACGCCACGCTGGCGATGGCGACCGACTACGACTGCTGGCGGCCATCCGATGACGTGGACGTGTCTGAGATCATTGCGGTGCTGCGAGCGAACGTCGACAAGGCCAAGGGCGTCGTTGCCCACTTGGGCCCGCACCTCGAAGCACGCGGTGAGTCCGAAGCCTGGACCGCGCTCAAGCACGCGATCATGACCCATGCGATCCCGGACGACATCCGTGAGCGCTTTGCGCTGTTGATCGACGGCGCATAACTTAGCGCCGGTTCCACCGGCCACGAGGAGTCCCTAATGAGCTTAGTCATCGTCGGATCCGTCGCTTACGACTCCGTTGAGACCCAATGTGGCAAGCGCGACAACGCGCTGGGCGGTTCTGCAACGTTCTTCTCGCTGGCTGCGTCCCACTTCCTCTCGCCTGAGCTCGTCGCTGTCGTCGGTGAAGACTTTGCGGCCGAGGACCGGGCCATCCTTGAGCACCACGGGATTGGCCTTGATGGGCTGAAGGTTGAAGCCGGCGAGACGTTCCGCTGGGGCGGCAAGTACCACGAAGACATGATCGGTCGAGACACACTCTTCACCGCGCTCAATGTCTTCGAGCACTTCAAGCCCGAGCTGAGCGCGAGCCAGCGTGAGACCGACTTCCTCTTCTTGGGCAACATCCAGCCGGAGCTGCAGCTCTCGGTCCTCGACCAAGTCGAGCGGCCGAAGTTTGTGGCGGCCGACACGATGAACCTCTGGCTCGACATTGCCCGCCCTGCCCTTGAAGACGTTGTCAGCAAGGTTGATGGCCTCTTCCTCAACGATGAAGAAGCGCGGCAGCTGACGGGCGAGCGCTCGGTGGTGAAGGCCGCGGCTGCCATCCGCGCACGGGGCCCACGCATGGTCGTCGTCAAGCGCGGCGAGCACGGCGCGCTCACCTTCTTTGATGACGACATGTTCTTTACGCCTGCGTTTCCGCTGGAAGCCGTGGTCGACCCGACCGGCGCTGGCGACACCTTCGCGGGCGGCTTCATGGGCTACCTCGCCGTCCAGCCTGCGATCGACAGCGACACGGTTCGCCGCGCAGCCGTCGTTGGGAGCATCCTGGCATCGTTTTGCGTCGAGGGCTTCTCGGTAGACCACGTGGCGTCGCTTGAGCGAGCACGCATTGTGTCTCGCTACGAAGAGTTCAAAGCGCTCACCCACGTCGGGCCAGTCAGCTTCTAGAGCAAGGCGGGTGCGACGGACCTGTTCGATGCTCTACCAGCGTTCGGGAAATGCGGATTCTGGGACGCAGTGGGACGTGCCGCTTTCGTGATGAACGAGAGGAAACCTCAACGCGGGTTGCCGGGACGCAGTGCCTGAGTGAACTTGAGATCATCGCGCCAGTGGTACGCATCGCACAGTCATCAGCTCTTGCATCTCCCCGAACGCTGCTACCGCTCTTGAGGTAACCGTGGTCCAACCAAAGTTTCGACGAAGCGCACGACAGCTTGGCGTGGACTTCGTTGCCCGAGTCACAGGACGAGCACTCGCCCCGACCCGCTCTGTGCTGGAGCGCGTGTTCATCGACGGCGTCTCGTCGCCCAGCGTCGCGCGGACAGTCGCGCGTCTCGCTGACGGCTCAATCGTCGGCCTCAAGGCCTGGATTGGCGTCTTTGTCCGTACGTTCGATGTCGACATGTCTGAGGTCGACGTGCCGGACGGCGGGTTTCGTAGCTTCAACGCGTTCTTCGCGAGGCGGCTCCGACAAGGAGCGCGTCCCATCGACCACCAGGCCGCGCTTGTGTCGCCCTGTGATGGCCGCCTCACAGCCTGTGGCGTCGCTGACGGCGAGCTCGCCGTCGTCAAAGGTCGACGTGCGCGCGTCTCATCGATCCTCGATGACGTTGGGATGACAGCGAGCGACAAGACGGCAGCGATCATCTACCTCGCACCGCGCGACTACCACCGCGTGCACGCACCTGCCGCCGGCGTCATTGAAGCGATGACGCGGCGCTCAGGCAGCCACTACCCCGTCAATGCCCTCGGATTGCGCCACCACCCAGACGCGCTGACAACCAACGAGCGACTGACGTTCCTGCTCGACTGCGAGGACGTCGGCAAGGTCGTCGTGTCCATGGTTGCAGCCGCCAACGTCAGCTCCATCGTCCCGAGCGTCGAGGTGGGCGCGACAGTCGCGGTGGGCGACGACCTGGCATCGTTTCAGCTGGGCTCGACGGTCGTCGTGTTTGCAGACGCCCGGCTCGCATGCAGTCGCTTCGAGGGCGAAGTGGTCCGAGTCGGCGAGGCGCTGCACATCCACAGCGACGACCGAGACGCGTAGCCACCGTAGCGGCGAGACCGGGTCGCGATGGACACGGACTCGCTGTGACGCTGCTCCTGACGGACAAATGGCCGGCACCCAACGGGTACCGGCCAGTAGTCGCTCTCCGAGAGTCTCGCGCGCTTTCGCCTACTTTGGCGCGGGAGCCGTGCCTGGCGCAGGGGTTGGCGTCGGCGTTGCAGCGGGACGAGCAACCGGCTCAGGCGGTGGAAGGTCGGGCATGATCACGAGACCAGCTTGTCTCAGGAACACGCCGTCACGGCTCACGATGTCGAAGCGCCCTTCAACCGTGACGCTGTCGCCCATCTTGAAGTTCTCAAGCTTGCTCCACATGCTGCCGTAGACGAGCAGCCGCCGCTTGGACACCGGCGTCGCGTCCTTGAGGTAGGCATGGGGAGGTGGATTGCAGGTCCGTGGCCGGCGCGGCGGAGGCGGCGGCTCGGGAGGCGGCACAGGATTACCCGCTGCATCCAGCTGCTGAGGCGCGAACGGATCAACGGGCGGCGGCGGCGGCGGCGGTGGCGGCTCCGGACACTGGACGAGCTTCTCGATGATCCCGCGAACCTTCACATCCTTGCCGATGTGGTCATCGCGGCCTCGCATGATGCCCTCGATGGTCAGAGCCCCATCGGCGTGCGTCACCTTGTACGGCAGCTCTTTGAGGACCGGTTTAGGCGGAAGCGTCACGGTCTTGGTGCTTCGCTCCGACAGCTGCGGCTTCTTGTCCTGCTTGTCGCAGCCAGGCGCGGCACCAAGAGCGAGGCCGGCAACGAGGCCTAGGAGTCGGCCACTCGTTCGCCTTGGCTTTCGTCGGGTCAGCGTCTGGCGCGATCCGAGCAAGGTCACCCTGTTGTTCATGTTCATCCTCAGTTCTGGCGCCAGTAGGGCTGTCGCCCCGGCCAACCAACGATCGAGAGCGAGTTGGGAATCACATAGACCGGGACGCTCCCGATGCTGACGACCTCGCCACCGACACGGGCCGAGCCCGAGATGGTGTTCCAACCCGCGGGGATGTCTAGCGCCGCGTACCGACCCAATATGTTGCTGGTCTCGCGATCGATCAAGGGAACCGTGTCGTCCTCGAGGTCGTTGAAATACACGACCGCCTTGGCCGGATTGGCAAGGTCGAGAAGCACCTCACTGATGGGCCAGCTGTCTCGATCCGCACTGCGACAGTCTCGAACGCGGCCACCGACGGCGCCGTTGGACTTCGGGATGTCGCTGAGCTGCACGGTATTCGTCGTCAGAATCCACTGACCGTCTGAAACCATCGTTGCATCGAACTGCGCACGCCCGTCATCACCGACCTGGTCGGCGAACACAATCGCGTTGAACACGTAGGTGTCGTGCCAGCGAAACTCCGACTCGGTCGCGTAGCTTCGGATGATCAACGGTGTATTCGTTGGGACATCGGGGATCTCATACAGGCCAAACTGTTCTTCGCACTGCCCCTCACCGAGATCGGCAGGATCCAAGCACTCGTAGCCGAGTGGGCAGTCGACGTGTTCAGCACACGGCGTGTCTGCGATCGTCGGAGCGGCCACGCTGACCGTCGATCCGACCACGTCGCCGTGTCCGCGATAGCAGTCTTTCTTGTCGTCATCGGTGGTCTCGGCCTCGCACGCGGTCGGGTCGAAGGTGTCGGCCCGGATGATGTCAACGCGCATTCCGACGGTCTTACGCCCGCTCCCGAAGCGAGCGACCGCGCCGAAGACGGTGGCGGTCGCAGGACCTGCTGGCTCGTCGGCCGTCGTGGCGTCGACGCAGCTGAGATCAGGCAGTTGGTCAGTGCCGACGTTCGTCGAAGGATCCGTGATCGTTGCGTTGGACGCCGTCGGAGGATCCTCGACGCAGACGCCGGACCGGCAGCTGTCCGCCCCGCAGTCGCTGTCGTCTGTACAAGCGTTCGGCAGCTCGACGGTCGTCTGGGTGTCTTCATCGGTCGCGTCGCCGCCTGTGTCGGCTTCCGTCGTGTCCACATCCGCGACAATGTCGCCGCCTCGCACGGGGTCATCACCGCATGCGGCTGTGCCCAGTGCTAGAGCGGCCGCAGCCGCTAGGAGTTGTCGCTGTCGAACCAGCATCGCTTTCACCTCGATCCACTCGTGTTTTCATCGTCAGCCGCTTGGCCGCCGCGCAGCCTACCGCATCCGAACGCTCACGGCACCGCCATTCGCTCTATCATTAAAGGGAGGCCCTTCGGTCAGCACTTCGCGCCGTCGACCGCGCTTTCAGCTTGACGGAGGGGACGGTGCAGGATAGACCCGCGCTCCGCGATTCGGGACGTCCGAATACGCTCCTTGAAACAGACCAGTGACGCAGCGCAGCGAGACATCCTTGACCGCCCCCCTCGAATCTGAGAGAAGGCGGCCGTTGTTTTCGCAACACATATAGGCACGTAGCTCAGTGGGAGAGCACTTCCCTGACACGGAAGGGGTCGGCGGTTCAATCCCGCCCGTGCCTACCAATTTATTGCGTGAGTCAGCGCGTCCTGGCTCGGCCCTGAATCGACAGGGCCTCACGAGGGAAGACAGATGTCGAAGCTCAAAACGAACCGTGGTGCAGCGAAGAGATTTCGCGTGACCGCGAGCGGCAAGATCAAGCGCTCGAAAGGTTTCAAGAACCACATTTTGACCAAGAAGAATCGCAAGCGTAAGCGCAGGCTCCGAGCTGGCGCTATGGTTGCGGCGGTGGACGTGCCCCGCGTGCGACGCCTGCTGGCGAACAGCTAGAGAACTGGAGAGACGCGATGTCCAGGGTAACGCGAGGCTTCAAAGCCCGCCGACGACGCAAGAAGATCCTCAAGGCCGCCAAGGGCTTCCAAGGCGGACGTAGCAAGCTGATTCGTACGGCGAAAAACGCCGTCTTCCGCAGCTGGGCCTACGCCTACCGTGACCGCAAGCAACGCAAGCGTCACTTCCGCAGCCTGTGGATCGCCCGCATCAACGCGGCCGCCCGTGCAAACGGGATGAAATACTCAGAGCTTATGGGGCTTCTCGGAAAAGCCGGGGTGATCGTGGACCGCAAGGTCCTCGCTGACATCGCTGTCCACGACCCCGCCGGATTCAGCCGAATCGTGACCGTAGCCCGCGCAGCGGCGTAGCGTTCACTAAGGAATGGCAATGACGAAAGCAGATCTAGTCGAAGCAGTGTACCACCGGCTCGACGGCTTCTCTAAGAAGGAGTCGGCCGACATCGTGGAGAGCATCTTCGAGACCATGAAAGAGACCCTGAGCCGCGGCGACAAAATCAAGATCAGCGGCTTCGGTAACTTTGAGGTCAAGCACAAGAACAAGCGCCCGGGACGGAACCCCCAGACCGGCGAGCAGATCATCATTACTGAGCGGCGAGTGCTCAAGTTCAAGCCGAGCCAGGTGCTCAAGAACGCACTCAACGTTTAAACAATCGCTTTGGCGGGGCGTGGCGCAGTCTGGTAGCGCACTTGACTGGGGGTCAAGGGGTCGCAGGTTCAAGTCCTGTCGCCCCGACCACAGCGAGGGGCAGAGGGGAAACCCTCTGCCCCAACCTTACGGAGACAAGTGAACGGTCACTTGTCGAGCGGCGAGCGTGGCCGCAGCAGCCGCAGTGGCTCAACAACACGCTCCTGAGCTTGCAGCTCAGGCTTTCCTCTGATAATTCGAGGGATGTATGGTTCTTGCGGTCGACATCGAGTCGCTCCGCACCCGACGCTTGCGAAAGCAGGTCGGTCAGAAGACGTTCACACGAGGATGTCAGTACTTCGCCAGCGGACGTGTGGTCAACGCACGGCGTGACGAGGATGGCGGTGTCGTCGGAACGGTGACGGGCAGCGGACGCGAAGACTATCAAGTCCGCATCCAGCTCTCGTCCCGTGACGCTAGCATCGTCCGCTCGGAATGCAGTTGCCCGTACGTCCACGGTATCTGTAAGCATCGTGTCGCTGTTGCGCTAGCCGCGCTTGCCGACCCGACCTTACGGGCTGCCGAAAGCGCTGGTTGGGGACGGATTCTCGACGATGGTGAGGACGTCCTCGAGACCACAGCGGGTGCTTCGACGACAGAGGCAGAGAAGTTGAGTGTTCGGCTCGACCTTCCATCTTCGCCTGACGCCCCCTTGCGTGTTCGACTCTATCGCTCGCGCAAAGGCAAGCGGGGCTGGAGCAGTCCGCACCCCATCCCCCATGCCGAGCTCCGCCGTGCGCTCGTGGACGACCCGGACTCCCTGCGGCCACTCACGGGCGATGATCTTGTCTGCGCACGCCTCGCTGGCCTGCTGGACCCCGATCCCGACCACCCGAACTTCGCGCTCGGCAACGACGCAAGCCATGACATCTTCATGCGGAGCCTCGCGCCCCTGACAGACGTCTTTATCGGCAAGTCCGACAAGCGCCTGAAGATGAGGCTCGAGCCCGTCAAGCCGCGTGTGCGCGTCGACTCGCTCAAAAACCAAGGGCTGTCGCTCAAGATCCAGATCATCATGAATGGCAAGCGGCGAACGCTCGATAAGCGATGCCGAGTCTTTGGCCCACCGACGAGCTACTGGCTCTTTGACGGTGAACAAACACTGATGCCAATCATCGGTGGCGCCGGCTCAGGCCACGTCATCTTTGGACTGAGCCGCAAGCAAGCACGGATGCCGCTACGCGAGGTCCCGACGTTCCTCGAACGCGGACTCCGGCGCATGCGTCAGTTGATCAAGGTCGAGGCCGATCCGGGCGTTTTGCCGGACGTGGTCACGCCAGAGCCTCTCCTCATCCTGGGAGAGGACGGCGAGAACCTAAAGGTCCAGCTGTCGTTCCGCTACGGCGACCCGGTCGAGTTCCAGGTGATGTCGGATGCCGCATCTCAGGTGCTCAAGGGTCCGGACGGACACAACCCACTCTTCATCATGCGCGACTTGGACTTTGAGGCCGACGCTCTCAAGGTCGCACAGGACGCCGGGTTGCCAGTAGAGGACCACCCCGGAACGGTGCTGCTCGACACTCCGAGCGCCCTCGCCTTCCTTGAAGAAGGCATCGGTCAGCTCGACAAGACCTGGATGGTCCTCGGCCGCGAGCGACTTCAGCGCTTCCGGACAAAGCAGATCACCCCGGTTCTCACAGGCACCGTCAAGAGCAACATCGACTCGTTCGACGTCAACCTAGAGATCCTCGTTGAAGAGTCACGCTACGGGCTCGACGCGCTCCTGCAGATCTACCAAAGCGGGCGACGCTACATCGCGCTCGACGACGGAACGCTCGCGTTGCTGCCTGACAACTGGGTGACCCACCACCTCCAGATTGCGATGGAGCTGCCGGAGGTCTTGATGCGTGGCGGCATCGGCACCGTCCCGCGGTACCATGCGCCCGTGCTCGACGCCCTGATCGGCGAGAGCGAAGCGATCGATGGCGACGATGAGTGGCAGCGCTTGTCGCAGCGACTCCGCAACTTCTCTGGTCTTGGCGACGAGCCGCTGCCGGAGGGCCTGAACGCAGAGCTCCGCAACTACCAGAAGCACGGCTACGACTGGCTGGCGTTTCTGTCGGACGCAGGGTTCCACGGCATCTTGGCCGACGACATGGGTCTCGGTAAGACGATCCAGGCGCTCACGTGGATCCTCCGAGCCTTCGACGAAGGACGTGAAGAGGAGATGGCGGAGCACCCAGTGCTCGTCGTGTGCCCGACATCGGTCGCGTCGAACTGGCAGCGCGAGGCGGAGCGATTCGTGCCGTCGCTGACGGCACTTCGCCTGACCGGGCCAAACCGCGACAAGCTCTACCCAAAGGTGAAGAAGGCGCACATCGTCATCACGACGTATGCGCTGCTGCGTATGGACTTGGCGAGGCTGCGGACGCGGAACTGGCACGCCATCATCCTCGATGAAGCGCAAAACATTAAGAACCCTGAGAGCCAGACCGCCGAGGCCGCAAAGAAGATCCGTGCAAAGCACCGGCTCGCTCTGACAGGTACGCCGCTCGAGAACAACTTGCTTGAGCTCTGGAGCGTCTTCGACTTCTTGATGCCGGGGTTCCTCGACGACAAGAAGAACTTCCGCACACGCTACGTTCGCTCAGGCGCCGAGACGCCCGAGGACGTGGAGGGGCTTCGCATCAAGGTGGCGCCCTTCATGCTGCGACGAATCAAAGACGAGGTCGCCAAGGAGCTGCCGCCTAAGACCGAGATGGTCATCAAGGTACCTCTCAGCCCAGAGCAGCAGACGCTCTATGACACCGTCAAGAAGATGGCCAAGCAGCGCGTCTTCGAGGCGATCAAGAAGAAGGGCGTAGGCGCGAGCACCGTCACGATTCTTGATGCGCTGCTCAAGCTCCGACAGGTCGCGTGTCACCCGAAGCTTGTGAAGCTGGATGAGGCCAAGGGAATCGAGTCGTCGTCCAAGCACGACATGGTCCACGACCTGATCGAGGAAGCCATCGTCGAGGGCCACCGCGCGCTCGTGTTCAGCCAGTTCACCTCGCACCTCAAGATTCTGCGCGAGTGGCTCGACGAGAAAGAGATCGGCTACTTCTACCTCGATGGCCGAACCCGGAAGCGTCAGGAGCTGGTCGATGCCTACAACTCGCCCGAGGGGCCCCCGCTCTTTTTGATCAGCCTCAAGGCTGGCGGAACGGGACTCAACCTCACGAGCGCGGACTACGTCTTCCACCTCGACCCGTGGTGGAACCCGGCTGTGGAAGCTCAGGCGACAGACCGGGCGCACCGTATCGGCCAGACGCGACCGGTCGTTGTCTACAAGGTCGTGAGCGAGAACACGGTCGAAGAGAAGATTCTTGAGCTCCAAGCCAAGAAGAAAGAGCTCTTCGACTCCGTGGTCTCGTCGAAGGGCTCTGTCGGCGGAAGCGGGTTGTCGATCGATGACATCCGCTCGATCTTCGACGACTGAGCCGCCTGTCAGACGACATCTGAGGGCTGTGTGCTGGCGACTCGCCTCACGCGGCCCTTCGTCGTCTCTGCGGTGTATCAGGCCTAGGCGACGCTCCGGTCCCTTAGCGCGTGGGATGGCGACCGCTCTGAACCCACACACCACGTGAAGTTGGGCGCACTCGCATCGGTTTCGCGGCTCTGTTCACCGGCGCACGCGATGCTCCCTTCCCTGTCGCTTCTTGGCCATGCACGAGCCAGCTGACGTGCCCCCACAGCGTGAGAGCCCGCGCCAGCCGCATGGAGAGAAGTCCACGAGCGCCGCTTTTGTGTTTCCTTGGCCCCGGCTCAGGCTTAGAGGGCCCGGTTCGAGCTGCGGCGCGGCTCGGCCAGAGCGCTGACGGCGGGCCGCGAAACCCTACTTCTTCTTGGTAGACTTCTTCTTTTTCTTCTTCTTGGCCTTCGCGGCTTTGCGCTTGGCCGCCTCTGCCTTCTTCTTCGTCTCGGCGCTCGGGTAAACCTTGCGGAACTCAGCGACCATGGCCTCTAGCGCAGGGTCTCCCTTGATCTTGGGCCCGAGCGGAACAAGCTTGGTCTCGATGAAGTTCGCGCCGTAGATGACCTCGCCCAGATCTTCTCGCTCAAGCGCCTTCAGGCGAAGCTCGGACTTCGACGCAACGAGGTTGCGCTCGAGTGTCCTCAGCGACTTCTTCTTGGCTTTCTTGTCACCCTTGAGGGTCTCGATGCGCTTGTTGAAGCTGTCGATGCGCCGCTGAATCTGCGCAACTGTCTCGTCGAGCGACGCGTACTTGTTGCGGTTCTCAAGGCGACCCAGCGGGCCCAGCTCGTCCCAGATGTTCATCGTGCTGACGGTGAGGTGCTTGCCCTTCTGGGTACACGCCAGCTCGTACGCGTTGGCATAACCAAGCGTCTGGGTCCGATGGACCATGGAGTGTCCGCCCAGCGACAGCCGAAGCTTGGGAAGCGCCGTCGCAATCTCCTCGGCGTCCTTGTGCGTGAGATGCCCAAGCAACACGAAGAGCTCGGCGCCTGCGGCTTCAAGTGCAGCGTACGAGGACTTGGTGGCGGCCAGCGGGTCCGAGACCTTGATGGTGTCCGGCCCCATACGGCCGTTGCCCTTGAGGGTTCGCTCAGCAATCGATGGGCTGAGTGCACCGATGATCCCGACTTTGACGCCCGCAACTTCGACCATTGCGTGGCTGTCGAAGAGGGCACCGCCTGTCTCTTTGTCGACAAGGTTCGAAGCAAGAATCGGAAAGCGGGCACGTGACTTCAGCGAGGTTAGGACGTCTCGACCGAGAGCGAGGTCTCGGTCGCCAAACGTCATGGCCGTCAGCCCCTCGTCGTTGAAGCGGTCCACAATGAACTCAGCGGTGGCGATCGCTTGCCCTTGCTCAGCTTGACGCACAAACGACATCGGCACGAAGGCGTCACCGGCATCAAGGACCAAGTAGCCGTCCCAGTTCTGGGCAGCTTTCTCCGTCGCAATCACTGTCTTTTTCCTGGCAAGACCGCCAAGAGGATTCGATCGTCAACCACACGGCTCAAGCTCGCCCATCACGTTCGCCGTGTGGACAAAGCCAAGCCGCTTGCCTTTGAAGGGTGTGTCTTTGGTGACGCCAGCCAGGACCGCCGGTCCGGCCTTCTTTCGCTCGGCTTCCTTCGCCCTGACCTCATCGAGGCGCTCGTCAAAGAGCGGGTTGACCGGCTTTGCGTTGTTCGCCGCGAGGACCCCTGCCCCGGCAGCTGCCGGCTTGCTTGGAGTGCTCGGTATGGCCACGGCCTTTGCCGGTTGACCGGGTGAGCCAGCAGCGCCCGGAGCGGAGACCGCTTCTGCGGCGGGGGACGCTTGCTTGTCGTCACAGCCGACGGCCCACCCGAGGGCGCCGAGTGCGATGAGCAGCGTTGCGGATCGAATCAACATTGATCACCCATGGATGCGTTGTCGGTGCCGACCGGCCGCTGTGGCCCGCGCGACGCCGGGGACCATACCCAAAGGCGCGGTGGAACGCAGCAAGAGTGTTGCTCAATCGACACCCGTACAACGCATCGGCAACCACGTTCGTTCCAAAGAAAAAGCCCGGCCAGATGGCCGGGCTTTCTCTTCGTCAAGAGACGAGACTACGGGCAGTCGCCGTCGATGAAGCCATCGATGGTCGCCGAGGTAGCCTTGAGCCAGACGCCGATCGAGATGGCGTCCTCTTCTCCGTCATTGTCGGTGTCGATGTCGGGCGTGATGAACGCAAGCAGCGTGCTGCAGAAGCCAGCGAGCGTTGCGGTCGTGTCGCCGTCCGGGCAAGCCGACGTGTCGATGTTGGAGCTGCACATGCCGTCGGGGCTGATGAACTCGTCGCCGCCGAGGTCGACGCAGTCTGACGAGGCCATGAAGCCATTGAGCGCTGCGTAAAGGTCCGTCTCCTTGATGACGCCGCCGAGCTTGGCGCCGAGCGTCTCACCGGTGACGGGGCTGGTGGCCGTGCCGTCCATCGTCAGGCCGCTTCCGTTGGGTCCAACGGCAACGTTGCCTTCAACGCGCGTGTCGTTGATGTCGGCCTGCAGGGTCACACCCTCGAGGATTGGGATGGAGAGGCTGAAGAGCGTCGGGCCGGCTTCGAGGACGCCGTCCGTGATGGTGGCGCCCGGGAAGGTGATCAGCGGCGACGCGGTGCCGGCGATGAAGCTGGACTTGTTGACCTTGAAGGTCTCCATGCCGCCGAGGTTGTCAGCGAAGTCGGTGTCGCTGTCCTCGCCGTAGAAGCCGTTGATGGTGAGGTCGCTGTCGTTGACGGCGTCGTCAACACCAACAGTCTCAAGCAGCAGCGTGAGCGTGCCGTCTTCGAGCTGCTCGGTGATCGATGCGTTGAGGTCGCCCACGAACGCAGCCGCAATACGCAGCAGGTCGCCGAGCGAGTTGTCGATGCCGGAGTCAGCGCCACCGAAGTCGAAGCAGCAGGTGTCCGACGGTGGGTCGGTCGACGCATCCTGGCTACCGATTGCGAGGTGGCTCACGTAGCTGACCGCGCCGTCGAAGACATAGTCGCACGCGTCGCCAGCAGCAACGCAAGCACCGTTGGTGCAGGTCTCGCCGGCGTCGCAAGCGGTCTCACTGGCGGTGCCGTAAGCGCAAGCAGCCGAGCCCGAGTCGTCGGTGCAGGTGCCGGTCGCCTCGAAGGTCACGACTGCATCGCCAGCGGCGTTGCAGGCGGCGGCCGGGGCGTTCGTGCACGGGTTGGGGTCGCACGGGTCGGTCGGCTCAGTCGTGTCGCCTTCGGGCGTGGTGTCATCCATGACATCCTCTTCCACGTCCGGCTCGGGGGCGGTGGTGTCGTCCTCCGTCGTGCCGCTATCGTCATCTCCACACGCTGCGACGCCGAAGGCGCAGACCGCAGCGAGGCTCGTGGTCATCAAAAACCTACGCATTCTCATCTCCTGTATTTGTACGGGAAACCCGCTAACTTTGCGGCTCTCCACCACTCCACGGAGCGGCTCCCCCGCTCTTGGCGGCACACTCTAGGGGCGCGACTGATTCATCGCAAGCAGATGCCGCACAGAAATCCACACAGCTCCCTACCAACGCTCAACAAATGCGCGCGACCGGTGCCGCTGCCGGCTCCAGAAGCGCCGCAAGCCCTGCATTGACGCGGCACTGAGCGATCGCGCTTCGGGCCAGGTTTCATCGACGTGCAGCATCCCTCAGGGACTGTACGGCTCCGCGCCGATGCAGGTGCAGCCCAACCGCACCACTGCTATCGATCCGCTGCAACGGCTGCAGTTGCAGGCGATGCCTGTCGACCGTTACTCGGCGCGGCGCAGCCCGTCGCCACCGCGTACTCAACACGGACGCACATACAATGGAGCGCCAGGCTTGGGCGAGCATCGCGTCGGCAGCTGCGGATAAAAGAAAAGCGCCCTGCGTGTGCAGGGCGCTGTGTAAAGTGGTCGCTCGCGCTATGGGGGGTCGGTCCCAGTAGATGTGTTTAGTATTACCGCCAAATGTCTCGGGGCGGTCGCGATACGACCTGCCAGTACTCTAAGCAAGCGCCGTGCCAAGACGAGTCACGTCCACTTTTCAGTCACTTACGAGCTCAACCGACGGTGTACCGGCCCTCCGGCGGGCCGTTGGGGACTCTCAGACCCCGGCTGGCCCGAGGTCTGTTCACCCCGGTGGGGTCGAAAGTTCCCACTCAGGTCGAATGCGGCACCACGCGACCTCAACATGGCGTGTGCTTGCCTTGAAGCCGCCCGGCAGACGGCGGGCTCGCAGGTAGCGGCCGGCACCGCGCTGTCCTCGGCAGCGAGGGCAGCGGCATGCCTGAGTTCGTCGCTCTACTTGCCCCACGCGAGGTCAATCAGACGACCACCGCTCAAAGCACACGTAGACGGAGCCGCTGGCGGTGGGCCGGATCACAAGGTATCGCCTCGCTCGGGAGAGCGGACTCCCCGCGTCCGACGGCAGCACCGGAGCCCATGAGCCGAGGTTGTAGTAGCGGCCCCCACCCGTCAGAGGGCGTCGCTCGGGCCGGTGGCTGTGGCCAAACGCGACAACAGGCACCCCGAGGCCAGCAGCTATTCGGTCTGCCACCAGTCCCCATCGAGATCGTTCTTGCAACGCAAGGCTGCCACGTCCCATGGCGCGAAGCGCAAGAGCAGCCGCCGGAAGCCACAGCAGCATCAGCAGACCATGCTCCCACGTCTGAACAAGGGTGAGGCCGATGATGATGACCAGCAGTACCGCCGTCATCAGCAGCAGCCGGTCGAGCCACAGTTCATGGAGCAGTAGATAGGTACGATCGGCAATCGGCACGGACGCGAGGTCGGTGATGTCGTCGATGAACTCGTGACTCACGCCCTTGGCGTCAGCGTAGCTGCGGTACCGCGCCTGCTTATCTTCGTCGCTCGAGCGCGCCACCGCACGCCGCCGACGCGCGCCCAGCTCTCGCACCGTGCTGACGGTCGCCACAACGTACGACCAGAAGAACGGGTGCTTGCGGAAGTAGTGCTCACGCCAGTGACGGATGTAGCCGCCAAACGACATGATGAAGCTCTCATCATTATAAGGGTTGAACGTGCCGAGCCGGCAGAGCGTGTGGCGCCCCAAGAGTGAGCCGAAGGGGGTCTCGACTTCAGGCGGCCGCGCGCGGTCAGCTGGCACCACGGGCTGCAAGACGTCACGGTAGCTGCACGTGCTGTCATACTGCTGACCGTGTTCTAGGTAAAACACCCCGGCTCGGTAGACGAACCAGGGCTCAAAGTGCACGCCAGCGGCGACCACCTCCCCCGCTCCCGGCGGCGCGGCTCGGACTAAGGCCGACCGCATCACCTCTTGGACCGACTCGAAACACAGCTCGCGGTCGTGGTTGCCCATCACAAAGACCGCTTGGTTGCCGCGCGCAATGAACGACGCGAGGCCAGCGACGAAGCGCGGGTGATCGGCCAGGATCCGGCGCATCTTATAGACGGACGCGTCTTCCGACGGGGGCAGTCCCTCGAGCGGCGCCTGCACGGTGTCGGGTCGGCTGTAGACAAGGTCAAAGTCGAAGGTGTCGCCGTTGAAGATGAGCTCGGTCCCGCGGAAGCTTGCAGGCCGGCGCGCATCAACCGCCTCGAAGAACGCGACGAGCTCGCGGTCTTGGACAGCTTCAGCCCCTTTGTATGCCCACCACTCGGGCCTGGGATCGTTGACGACTTCGTTGAGGTGCACGTCGCTGACAACGACGTGCTCGAGGCCATCCTGCCGGCGCCCGACGCCTGAGATCACTTGCCTCCAAGCAGCGGCACGACTTTTTCGTTGAGGATCTTGTCGTCGACAGCCTCAGCGAAGAACGCGACCTTCTTGCCGGCAGCATCAAAAACAATCGTCTTCGGCAACATTCCGTCCCACTCCTCGCCGATCGACTTGAAGAGTTCTTCCTCGGTCCCGGGCTTAAGCAGCGCTTGTTGGTAGTCGACCTTCGTCTTGTCGAGCACGCCCTGGATCTTGGCGCTCATATCGGCCTTGTCATCGGTGCAAAGCCCCACGACCCGGATCCCGTCTTTGGCGTGCTTGCCGTGAAACTCCGACAGGTGCGGCATCTCCTTGATGCAGGGCCCGCACCAGGTCGCCCACAACGCCACGACCGTCAGCTTTGCCCCACCGCCGGCAATCGCGGCTTTCAGAGCGTTTGCGTCGTAGACCGCCATATCTTTGACGGCTGCGACCCCTTCTTTCGCAGCGACACCAGGCTTGGCAGCCGCTGGCTTCGAAGCCTCCGCTCCGCCGCTGTTGCTGGAGGTCGCTGACGCGCCACTCCCTGCCGCCGTGTCGTCTTTGCAACCTGCGAACAGGACGAACGACGCCAAAGCGGTGGCGCCGAGGACCGATCGAAGAACTACCTTTGCACTCATGTTCGCTCCTTGGCGTGCACCGGAGAGCTACGCGCTTCCAGCATGGCGGTGATGCCACGATTGCCGGCCGAGATCAAAGCACACCAGCTTGCGGCCGCGAGCTTGTCGCCGTGCATCAGCGCCGGCAAGCCTTCAGGTGAGAAGGATGGTTGCCGCGCTGGAGCAGCGCGACCGCACATGCACGATCGACGCCGCCGCAAGCCTTGACCTGCGACGGATGGTGGCCCCGTCCGATCAGCTCTTGGACGCATGCGCTGTCGAGGTTGGTGGCCTTACAGCCAACCAGCTGGCTGGGGTGGTGTCCCTTCTTGAGGACGGTCTCGGCGCACACGGGCTCGACTGCGCGACAGGCTTGAAGCTGGCTTGGGTGGTGACCGGCCCCGATGAGCGCGCGAGCGCAGCGCACGTCAACGCCGCGACACTGCGCCAGCTGAGACGCGTGATGTCCCTGCTTGATCAACGCTTCCTCGCAAGACCCTTTGGCGGGTGTCGGCGTCGGCGGCTGAGCGGACGCTACGGGACCAAAGCTGGAGGTTGCTGGCTCACTGGGCACCGCCCGCAACCAAGCCAGCGGTCGCTTTCCATCCGGACCTGCTGCGGGACGCCCGGTAGGATCCGGCGCCGGGGCCGCAGCTGCTGCCGGGGCGACCGATGGGCTGCTCGCCACAGGGAGCGCTGCCGTTGCTGGCAGCAACGTGATGTCCGGGGACTTACTCACACCCGCAAAGCGGCGCAGCGCACGCTGCCGGTCCACGAAGAGGTGGCTGGCTCGCGGCACGTCGTCAGGCTCCCAGGGGCGATTGACGGCCACCGTGCTGTCGGCGATCGGCGCGCGCTTCTTTCCGTCATCGACGACCCTGGCATGAACGCTTGCACCTCGGCCGTCGCGATAGACCGAGCGCACCATCCATCGCAGTGAGCGCGTCACCAGGGCGCCGTTTGGCCGCTCGACAACATCTGGTTCGGCCAAGACTTGGTAGCCTGCAAGCTGCAGGCCTTGTCCCACGCTGGCCGCTGCGGGGGGCTGTGCGGCCGCTCCCTGCGGCTGAGCCGAGATCATTGCGAGCGATGCGAGCGCAAGCGCTCCCGTCGAGAAAAGCTGCCGCGCGTTCACCATGGTCGAGTCCTCCTGCGTGTCTCGCACGCATCCTGCCAAGCGCATGGTCGCGCCCGTCAGCTCACAACGCAAACACGGCGACTGCTCGCGGCATTTCCGTTGGCTGATCACGACGGAATGCTGGCATTTCTTGACGATTCGGCCTCAGCGCTGGACGCTCCGACCAACTATGGACGAGCTGGAGATCACGCTAGGTCAGCGAACGGTCGCGGCCGTTCACGGAGAGCAGACGACGGCAACGTCGTACGCCGGTCTCGGCTCACGGCACGTCCTCGTCATTGGCGACGGCGCGTTCGGCCCCGTACCGACACGGCTCGCCGCACAGATCGCTGTGTCTGCAACGATCGCGCGCTTCCGCTCATCGCTGTTCCCGCAGACCAACGAGCAGCTCGGCGAGGCCTTCGCGGAAGCGCACGGCGCCGTGCGTCGTGCCGCGATCGGAAGCCACGCCGAAGGCCGAGCCGGCGCGTCTCTCATCGCGGTCGTCGTCGAAGCGACAGGCATCACGGCCGCGCGGGTCGGCGGCGGTCGGGCCTACATCCTGCTCGATGATGCGGCCTACCCCCTCTACGACAGTCGCGGCGATGGCTTCGTCGGCGATGAGTCCACGGCCGTCGAGTTCGCCATGTGGCCCGAGCCACTGCCGAAGGGCGCGCGAATCGTGGTCTTGAGCGAGTCTACCGCCCGAGCAGTGGCCGCCGACGTTGAGCAGCTCGCGGGCGCGCCACCGCCTCAGCTGGCCGCCGCGCGGGTGGCAGACGCGGCCCGTCGCCGCGGCCAATACGAGCCCCTTG
Source organism: uncultured bacterium (assembly GCA_938040325.1). Taxonomy (GTDB): domain Bacteria; phylum Myxococcota_A; class UBA9042; order PHBI01; family PHBI01; genus CALHXW01. The sequence continues at coordinate 29,798 of CALHXW010000167.1, forward strand.
CGGTCCAAGTCGTCGAGATGGCGTCCGAGGCGACTCGGCCCGGCCCGCACCCCGCTGTGGAGAAGCTCAGCCGTGGCGGTCCGCCGCGAACCCTCTCTGCGGACGGCCGGTGGATCGGCCCAGCCAGCAACATGCGCACGCGCAGCAAGCGGCAGCAGACGGAAGCTGGGTGGGTTCTCTTCTTTTTCCTCTCGATCGTCTGTGGCGCCGCGATGGCTCTGGTCATTCACGACGTGATCACGCCCGACGAGCCTTCTGACGACACGGTCGCCGCGGAAACGGACGTCATCGAAGGGGATGCACAAGACGTCACAAGCGACATCATCGTCGCGGTCGCCGACACCGGCCCTGCACCCATCATCTTGCCCGCCGACCCCATCGACCAGGCCGACCCGAACCGGCCGATCGCCTACAACCCGACGGTATCCAACACTCAAGTCTACCGGCAGGTCCCCAACGAGCGGGTCCTCAACGGTATCTTCTCCCGCAACACGACCCGCTCAGCGGCTCATGGCCTCAAGTCCTACATCGCCCGCTACTTCAAGCAGGAGGGCGCGTCCGTCTTCGACGATCTCGAGACCTTCGTCCTCCAGAACAACGACTCGTTCACGCTGCAGACGCTGCGCGACATGCGGCGGTATCGGAAGCTAGCGCGCACCCAACGCTGGCTCGACCAGATCATCCCGCGTCTCGAAGCCGGCGAGCGAATCGAGCGCTAGTCCTAAAACAAGCGCTACTTCCGGCTGCGGCATCCGATCTACGCACCACAGCGGCGTCGGTGCGCTCGCTGCGCTCACTCGGACTCGACGATGCACGCATCGCCATCGTCCGCCCGACGCCGCCGTGATGCGCACCTCGTTCGCCTCGCTCGAAACTAGCGCTTGTTTTAGGGCTAGTCCCAAATCAAGCGCTGTTTTCGAGCGAGGCGAGGGCGATGTGCTTGCCAGCGGCGTCCGCTGGACGAAGGCGATGCGTGCATCGTCGAGCTTCAGGTGAGCGAAGCGAACGCACGGACGTCGCTGGCGAGTGCATCGCCAAAGCCGCAGCCGGAAAGAGCGCTTGTTTTGGGGCTAGCAGCTGCGGCAGCCCGTTGCGGACGAGCAACGAGCTCGGCTGTCGACGGCGACACTGCAGCGAGGCGCTTCGCGCTACTTCACCGGGAGCCGGTTCCGCTTGGACCACTTCCGCAGGATCTTGACGTAGGGCTCGGCGCGGTGCCGCTCCATCACCCACTCGACCGCCGTCTCCATGCTCCAGCCGCGCGTGACCATGCAGTGGCCGACGATGGTCGACGGTGAGCGGTTCAAGCCAGCGGTGCAGTGCACGTACACCATGCCCTTCCGCTCCACCATCTTGCCCAGCTCGGCCACGGCGGTGTCGAGATGCCTCAACAGGTCCCGCTTGTCGAAGTCACGCACCGGCACACGCTCGATCGCGATCTTGCGCGCGGTGTACTCTTGCCACAGCCACTCCCAGCGCACGCCGAGCAGGCTAAGGTCTTCGTCACTCTGCAGCGAGATCACACCGCGGACGCCGGCCTCAACGAGCTGGTCGAGCTGCTGCGGTGTCGACACATAGCTGCCGACGGCAAGGCTCTCGTCGAGCTTCGTGAAGTGCTTGAGCATGGCATGTCCCCCAACCGGTTTGCGGTTCGCGCCGCTGAGCGCGTTAACGCGGCGCACGGTAGCCGCCCGACCCCGCTACGAGAAGCGAGAAAACTTTCTCGGGAATTCGACGTATCACGACCTATACAACCGACCCGATTTACGGCCATATTCCGGCCGCCGCGTCATGCGGTCGGAACCCGCTCTGGAGGCTCTCATGTGCACCCGCGCCCTCGCCCAACGTCGCTCAATCCAGCTTGTCTCTCGCACCACGCTCGCCTTGGCGCTCACAGCGCTCGTGGCCTGTGGCGGCAAAAAGCAGCCTGCCAAGACGCCGGCGCCCGCTCCCGATGTTGCCGCGACCGCCGCAGCGAAGCCCGACACGGCTCCGCCGCCGAAGTCTGCGGTTCAGACCGCACGTGAGGCGCTCAACAGCCCGCTGACCCCAGCGTCTGCCAAGTCGCAGATCGCGGCCCTCGACAGCTGGCTTCAGGGTCACGCCAGCTCGCCAGAAGCCAACGACGCGCGGGCGCTTCTCGCTCAGCTGCGACTCAGCGGCAGCGCACTCGCCATCGCGAGCGGCACCGGTGCTAGCGCCGACGCAAAGCGCACCCTCGACCAGGCTCTGATCGGCGCGAGCGACCTGGCGACAAAGGGCTACAAAGCCGAAGGCATTGACGGCGCATCGCTGAAGCTCGCGGCCCACGCGCTGCAGACCCTGGCGGGCCATGCTAAAGAGCCCCTGCCGATGGCTGATGTTGCAAAGGCCGCCCAAGCGACCACCGCCGGCTCTGACGCCGTCCGTCTCGCCTGGATGACCGCGACCAAGCGCGCGTTCGACGCTGCCGGCAACGCTGCCGCCAAGCAAGCATCCAGCGCGACGGCCGCCCTGCTCAGCGAAGGCGGCTCGTTCGTCTGCGCTGGGTGCGACACCGGCAAGGTCTCCGATCCCGCAGCCCTCGACGCGCTGGTCTTCAGCAAGACGTCGCTGTGCGCAGACGCATCCAAGGCTTCTGGGCTCAAGCGCGCGGAGGCTGCGCTTACATGTGGCCCCCTCGGACTCAGCGATGGCGGCGAGACCGCGCTCGGCTACGGCCCCAACGCGTTCACCCTTGCCCTTGGCAGCCAAGCGCTGTCGTTACCTACAACCACGTCAGGCCCTCTCGCGGCAGCATCGACCAAAGCGCGCAACGACGTGGCGTCTTTGCTAGCCCGCCCCCGAGTGCTCCCGGCACCGCTTGCTCTCCGCAGCGCCGCGGAGCCCGCCGCCGCGGACGACGCCCGCCCCGCTCCGCTCGTCGGACTAGGACCGAGCGGTCTTCAGAGCGCCAAACCCGCCATCGCCACCGTCGTAGTGGGTCCGACCGCCATTCGTGGCGGGCTGAGGCCGGTGGTTCAGTGGAAGTCCGGAAAGGCTCACTCGCTCTCGGCTGCCCACCCACTCGATGGAACGCCCGCCATCACCGTTGCCGAGCTTGCGGCCAAACCCCGCGACACTGCGCTTGGCGCGCACACGGTCCTGGTGGACCTCACCCAGCGGGTGGCGAAGGCCGCTGACCAAGCCAGCGTCAAACCGCTCGCAGAGCCCGGCACGTTCGCTGTCGTTTTGGACGCTGGCGCTGATGTCTCGCCCGTCACCGACGTCCTTGACGGGCTCCACAAAGGCGGCGCGAAGGCCGTGCGATTCCTCGACACCGGAAAGCTCGAGGCTGCTGCGCTGCCGCTGTGGACACGCCAAGCGCCGAAGGAGCGCCTCGACAGCCTCGGTGACCCGGCCGCAGCGCCTATCATCGTTGTCGGCACCAGCGACATCTCGATCTGGCGCGCACCGAGCGTGTCGCCCAAGGCCGCCGCCAACCTTCCCGCCAGCATCGAGCCAGGCTACCGCGGTACCGAGCTTGTCCGATTCCGCGTCCCGATTCCGGATGCCGAAAAAGCTCAGCTCAGCGATGCTACGGTCGGCAAGGTCGTCGAGGCCATCAAGTTCTGGCAGGCCGGCAGCACCGCGAAGACGCCCGTCGCCCATGTGGTCGGCGGACCACAGGCCTTGGGCACCAACATCTTGCGCGTCGCGGGCGCTTACCAAAGCAAGGGCGGCACAGCCCCGGTCGCTGACCCAGCTGCAGTCTGGCCTGGCACGACCTGCGCGGCCAAAGACTGCCCAACGGCCGTGGCTATTGCGTTCTCTGCGACCGCTGGCCCGCTCGACGCTGGGGTCACGACCTCGCCCGTCGAGGCGAAGCCCGAGCCGCCACCGGTGGTCGCGAAGGTGAAGACGAAGCGCAAGCCCCGGGCCAAGCCAGCGCCGAAGCCAAAGCCAGCCGCCGCGTCTCCGGAGTTCTGTAACAAGAGCGACATCAAGTCGAACATGAACCGCAAAAAAGGCAGCTTCCGCTTCTGCTACGAGCGGCAGCTCCAAGGGAACAAGACGCTCCAGGGCAGCGTCACGCTGGCGTTCACGATCGGACTCAGCGGCAGCGTCTCGAGCGCCCGCATCAGTGGCGGCACGCTCAAGGACAAGAAGGTCCACCAGTGCATCCTCAAGCAGGTCAAAAAGATCTCGTTTAAGAAGCCTGATGGTGGCGCCTGCTCGGTCCGCTGGCCGTTCAAGTTCCGCGCGGGCTGAGCTCCGCGGCAGGATATGAGCCGCGTTCTTCTGTGGGCCCAGCGCTTTCGCGCAGGGCCTCTTCAGCATCTTCTAGATCGTTGCGCTCGGCGTTGGATAGAGCGCGCTGAGCAGCGTGACCAGGTGCTTGAGGGCTTCGGCGCGATGGCTGATGCTGTTTTTGTCCTCGGACGCGAGCTCCCCAAACGTCTTGTCGAACACCGGGGTGTAGAAGAGCGGGTCGTAGCCGAAGCCGCCACTGCCCTGGTGAGCCGTGAGGATTCGTCCGCGCACCTGGCCTTCGACGATGAAGTAGTGGCCGCCCTCGGGCAGCTCACCGCCTGTCCAGTCGTTGGCGATAGCCGCTGGCACAGCGCCTGACGGAACGACCAGCGCCATCGCGCAGTGGAACGCGGCGCCTCGCTGGTCGTTGCCCGCCAGCGCCTGGAGGAGCTTTGCGTTGTTGTCGGCGTCGGTCGCGGATGCCCCAGCGTAGCGCGCGCTGTACACCCCCGGCGCACCATCGAGTGCGTCGACAGCAAGGCCCGAGTCATCGGCGAGCGTCGGCAAGCCACTGGCGCGAAAGCCCGCCTGCGCCTTGAGTAGCGCGTTGGCAGCGAACGTCGTGCCGGTCTCCTCCACATCGCCAAAGCCATGCGTTGCCCCGGACTCCACGACGATTCCCAGCGGCGCCAAGATCGCTCCGATCTCCTCGAGCTTGTGGGCGTTGTTGGTGGCGATCACGAGTGTTTGAGTCGACATGACGGTCCTTGGATTCGTGTAGCCCAGCCATAGCCGACGCCGTCCCGCCCGGCAACGTGACGCGGACTCGCCACCGGGCTCGCCTCTGTGTGCAGGGTCATCGCTGCGTCCACGATCTCCGAACCGCTCTGTGTACCGCGTGACACAACCCAAGCTCGCCAGCTAACGTGTCGCCCCGGCGCGCGACAAGACCCGTACGCGCCAGGCAAGGAGTCATCCGTGAGTACCTCGACAGACACCGCTCTAGCCCGCTTCGGCGTCGGCACACCGGCCCTCGATAGCGCTCTCGGCGCACTGCTCGCCAAGGGCGTCGACGACGGCGACCTCTACTTCGAACACGCCGTCAGCGAAGGCATCTCCCTCGACGAGGGGCTGGTCAAGCGCGCTGCCCGATCGGTCAACCAAGGCGTGGGGGTCCGAGCCGTGATCGGCGACAAGACCGGCTACGCCACAAGCGACGAGATCGACCCGACACGACTCCTCGAAGCGGCCAAGGCTGCCAAAGCCATCGCGGACGGCGCCTCTGGGGAGCGACGCCCCTACCGGCTCACGACGCGGACTGCCGCTCAGGACCTCTACCCAACCCGCGACGATGTGGTCGACCAGCCCCTCGACGAGAAGCTCTCGCTGCTTCAGCAAATCGATGTCCGCGCCCGCGCCTACGACCCTCGCATCAAGCAGGTCCAGGCGTCGGTTGCTTCCGAGCGACGAACCATTGTGATCGTGGACGCTGACGGCAATGTAACGGTGGATGAGCGACCTCTGGCCCGCGTCTCGGTCTCCTGCATCGCGATCGACGGCAACAACCGCCAAGCGGGCTCGTCCGGCGGCGGCGGACGGGTCGAGTTTGGCTGGTTCACCGACGGCGACCGCTGGCAGCACTGGGTCGACGAGGCCGCGCGCCGCGCCATCTTGAAGCTCGGCGCCGTTGAGGCACCCGCCGGAACAATGGATGTGGTCTTGGGTCCAGGTTGGCCCGGGATCTTACTGCACGAGGCAGTTGGACACGGCCTCGAAGGCGACTTCAACCGAAAGGGAACGTCCGCGTTCTCTGGGCGCGTTGGCCAGCTCGTGGCCAGCGAGCTGGTCACGGTGATCGACGACGGCACGATCGCCGACCGTCGCGGCAGCCTCAACGTCGACGACGAAGGGACGGCGACCCAGCGCAACGTTCTCATCGAAAACGGCGTCCTCAAGGGCTACCTGCAGGACCGGCTGAACGCCCGCCTAATGGGCGTCGCGCCGACTGGCAACGGCCGCCGTCAGTCCTATGCCCATGTCCCGATGCCGCGAATGACCAACACCTTTATGCTCGCCGGCCAGTCCGACCCGGAAGAGATCATCCGTAGCGTCAAGCGCGGGATCTACGCCGTGGCGTTTGGCGGCGGTCAGGTCGACATCACCAGCGGCAAGTTCACGTTCAGCGGCTCTGAGGCCTACCTCATCGAGGACGGCAAGGTGACCGCACCGGTGAAGGGCGCAACCTTCATCGGCAACGGCCCCGACTGCCTGACACGCGTCACGGCCGTTGGCCACGACATGTCGCTCGATGACGGCATCGGGACCTGTGGCAAGGCTGGTCAGTCGGTGCCTGTCGGCGTCGGCATGCCAACGATCCGCATCAATGCTCTGACCGTGGGCGGCGTTGCCGTTTAACGACTCCTGCAACCATGCCCTGACGCCCTCGCACTACCCGGCCCACGTTCGGCCCCAGGAGACCCCATGAGCGACTCACCCAACGCGCTCCTCGACAAGACCCTCGCCCTTGCCAAGTCCTTCGGCGCCACCGAAGCAGACGCACTCTTCGCGAGCGGGCGCTCCACCTCCGTGCGTGTTCGGCTCGGTGAGCCGGAGCAGGTCACTCAGAGTCGCGACAAGGGCCTTGGCCTCCGTGTGTTTTTCGGAACCCGCAGCGCCACCACAAGCACCAGCGACCTCGACCCCGAGAGGCTCGCCGCCCTGGTCAAGCGGACCGTGGAGGCTGCCCGCGTGACCGCAGAGGATCCCTTCGCCGGCCTCCCAGAGCCCTCCACCGACGCGGTCTTCGACGCGGACTCTCTCGACATGTGGGATGAAGGAGTCGTCGGCCTCGAAGCTGAGCGCGCGATGGAGCTGGCCCGAGAGACCGAGGCCGCTGCACTCGGTGCAGACGATCGCCTGTCGAACTCGGAAGGCGGCGAGATGGGCTGGGGCTACAGCGAGCTGCACTTCGCCAACAGCCGTGGGGTCTACCACCACAAGCGAGCCACGTCGGCAAGCCTCTGGACGACGCCGGTCGCGAGCGATGGCGATGAGATGCAGCGCGACTATTGGTACACGTCCGCGCGCCACTTCGACGACCTCGGCGGACCAGCAAGCGTCGGCGCAGAGGCCGCGCGCCGCACCCTGCGACGCATGGGCGCAAAGAAGCCGCCCACCTGCCGGGTGCCGGTGATCTTCGAGTCGCCGGTCGCGTCACGGCTCCTCGGCGGACTCGCTGGCGCCATCAACGGCGGGGCGGTCTACCGAGACACGAGCTACCTCGCCGGCAAGCTCGGCGAGCAGATCGCCGCGAGCACGATCACCATCGTCGACGACCCACACGTCAAGCGCGGCAGCGCATCGCGTACGTTCGACGGCGAGGGGATGCCAACACGGCGGACAGTGTTCGTGGAAGATGGGGTCCTCAAGAGCTACGTCCTCGACACCTACACGGGCAAGAAGCTCAAGATGGCGTCGACCCGCGGCGCGCGACGCGGACTGACAAGCACCCCGAGCCCAGGCACGTCCAACCTGTGGATGAGCCAAGGCGACCAGACCCTCGAGGAGCTAATCGCCGGCACGAAACAAGGCCTGCTCGTGACCGAGACGTTCGGCTACGGGGTCTCGAACGTCACGGGGGAGTACAGCCAGGGCTGCGTTGGACTGTGGATCGAAGACGGCGCCATCGCCTACCCGGTCCATGAGTTCACCATCGCGTCCAAGCTCGCCGACATGTGGCAGTCGATCGACGGGATTGCCAACGATCGCGACGACAAGCGCGGAACGAGCGCCCCGTCGTTTCGTATCGCCGAGATGACGGTCGCTGGGACCTGATCGCGACTGTGCGGTGTGGTATGACGGCCCCAAGTTGAGATGAGCAGCCCTTGTGGGCTGGCTGGACAGAGGCCACACGGCGTCTACAAGCAGCCCCATGAACAGGCAACGGCAGGTACCACAGCGATGACAAAGAACTCCGACGGCACAACACCGCTCAACCGCTACAAGGTCGCCATCGACGGGGCACGACTGCGCCAGCCCGAGTTCAAGACCATGTCCGGTCTGCCGGTCAACGACCTCTACAGCCCCGAGGATCCACCCGAGAGCATCGGCCTTCCCGGGGAGTACCCGTTTACGCGCGGCCCCTACCCCACGATGTACCGCGGTCGTCTGTGGACGATGCGAATGTTTGCTGGCTTCGGCTCGCCTGAAGACACCAACACGCGCTTTAAGTACCTGCTCGAGAACGGCCAGACGGGACTGTCGACGGCTTTCGATATGCCGACGCTGATGGGCTACGACCCCGACCACGAGCTCTCGCTCGGCGAGGTCGGCCGTGAGGGCGTTAGCGTCGCGTGTCTCGAGGACATGCGGCGTCTGTTCAAGGACATCCCGCTCGACCAAGTCACGACCTCGATGACGATCAACGGCCCAGCGATCATCGCGCTAGCGATGTACTTTGCGCTCGCGGAAGAGCGCGGGATCCCGCTCGACAAGCTCGGCGGCACGATCCAGACCGACATCCTCAAAGAGTTCATCGCTCAGAAAGAGTGGATCTCTCCGCCGCGCCCGAGCATGCGGATCGTGTCCGACATGGTCTACTTCTGCGCAAAGCATGCCAAGCGCTGGCACCCCATCAGCATCTCGGGCTACCACATCCGCGAAGCGGGGGCGACGGCCGCCCAAGAGCTGGCGTTCACGATCGCAGACGGCATTGGCTACGTTCAGGGCGGCATTGATGCCGGTCTCGACGTGGACGAGTTCGCGCCGCGGCTGTCGTTCTTCTGGGACGTCCACAACGACTTCTTCGAGGAGATCGCAAAGTTCCGGGCGGCGCGTCGCATGTGGGCAAAGCTCATGCGGCACCGCTTTGGTGCCAAGGACCCAAGGTCGTGGCGGCTGCGGACCCACGCCCAGACAGCCGGCGTCAGCCTGACGGCGCAGCAGCCCGTCAACAACGTCGTGCGCGTCGCGATCCAAGCGCTGGCGGCCGTGCTGGGAGGCACTCAGTCGCTACACACCAACAGCATGGACGAGACCTATGCCCTGCCGACCGAAGCGTCGGTGAAGGTCGCCCTGCGGACCCAGCAGATCATCGCGGAGGAGACAGGCGTCGCCAACGTGGTCGACCCGCTAGCGGGCAGCTACTTCGTCGAGGCCTTGACCGACGAGATGGAGGCGCGAGCCACCGCCATCATCGACAAGATCGACGAGATGGGCGGCATCGTTCGCGCCGTCGAGCTCGGCTACCCGCAGCGCGAGATCGCAGACTCCGCCTTCATCGACCAGCAGCAGGTGGACGCGAAAGAGCGCGTCATCGTCGGGATCAACAAGCACGTCGAGCCGGAGGATGGTGCCAACATCCCCACGCTCAAGATCGACGACAGCGTCGAGATCGATCAGCGGGCGCGGATCACAGCGCTCAAGCGTGACCGTGATGCTGACCGCGCTGCGACAACACTCGCAGCCGTCCGGGCGGCTTGCGACTCTGGTGACAACCTCATGCCGCCGATTATCGCCGCTGTGAAAGCCGACGTCACCCTAGGCGAGATCTGTGATGTTTTTCGTGATGCGTTTGGAGTGTACCGTGACCCAGTGTTCGTGTAGGTTCCCCACCATCCAACGGGGTGTAGCGCAGTCTGGTAGCGCGCCAGCTTTGGGAGCTGGATGTCGCAGGTTCGAATCCTGCCACCCCGATTCCTCTCCTGCCCTTCCCCAACGGGGCAAACGACGCGCCAAGTCATGGCCAGCATCCCTCGCGGCGCTGCTGGTCATGAGCTTAGCCACTGGCTGCGGCGGCAAGGATGACGACGTCAGCACGACGCCGACTCCAGCCGCCGTGGAGGCGCCGAAAGCGCCAGAGCTTCCGACGGACGAGCGCGGCGTCATCGATGCGTTCACTCAGGCGCTGCGTGCCAAGAACATCCGGATGGTCCGGCTCTTGACCGCTCCAGAGCTTGGAGCCGATCTCCAACGCAAGCACGACAACAACCCCGATCTCTTCTGGAAGAACGCGCAGGAGTGGGTCGATAACGTAGACGGTGGCTACGAGATCGCGCTCAAGCAGGACTCCGACAAGCCCCAGTGGCGTGCGCTGCTGAAGTTCGTCAACAGCAAGGAAGAGACCGTCATCTTCACCCGGATCCAAAAGCGCCTGCTGCTCACCGAGCTCTAGCAGGCTGCTGAAATTCGGACCGAGTGGCGGTGTCGATTTCAAAGAGCGACTCAACGCGGGTCTAGGGACGCAGTTCCTGTCGGAGTCGCCGATTTCTAAGGAAGAAGCATGTCGGGATACGTGCCTGACGAAGAACGTCCGAGCGCTTTTGAAAGCGATATCGACCACGACGGGAGAATTTCAGCAGCCTGCTAGAGCGCTCCGCATTTCCCGGCAACGCTGCGAACAGCTCTATCGGCTACGAACAACGGCTCTGCGGTTCAGGCCGCTACTCGCCGCCGAAGAAGGGCGCCCAGCCGTCGGGGAGCGGCCCTTCGAGGACCTCCTCCATCTTCGCTACGTCAGCGAGCGCGAAGCTAGCGCGCACCATCGCGCCGACGCGGTCGCCTTGGCGCAGCGTGACCTGAACGGTGGCCACGCCCTCCCCCTCTCGACTGATCTTGCCCTCTGCGACGACCTCTTTGCCAAGCCACAGCGACTGAATGTAGCGGACCTGCATGCTGGTCGTGAGCCCGATCCGGCCGCGTAGGCCGACGAGCGTCCAGCCGGCGACCTCATCGGCCACCATCGCTTGCAGCCCTCCGTGCAAGATCCCCGGCGGGCCGTCGTAGCCTTGCCCGAGGGTGAAGCGCGTACGCACGCTGTCTCCGTCGAGCTCGAACTTCAGCTTGAGCCCGTGCGGGTTGTGCGGTCCGCACCCAAAGCAGGTCTGCTCGGCTCCGAACGTGTAGGGATCGAGCGGCGTGGCGGCGGGCGCGGTGGCGTCGTCGGTCGACTCAAGGTCCATCAGGAGACTCCTTTGGGGGCGTTGACGGGATGTCGGCGGGCGGCCGAAAGCGGATCCGCTCTCCGTGAATCTCGACGCGTGTGCGGTAGCGTCGACTGTCACGGCGCAGGTGCGCGTGGATGCGCTTTCGCTGAGCGGCGGTCGCTGGCTGCGGTCGGAAACCGCGCACGGCGATCACAGCGGGTACGAGACGAGCAGCCACCACAGGCGAGCGCTCCGCCGCGCGAGCACCTCGTCGCAAACCAAGCGCTGTTTCCGGCTGCGGCTTTAGCGATGCGTTCGCCAGCAACGTCCGTGGATTCGCTTCGCTCATCTGAACTCGACGATGCACGCATCGCCTTCGTCCAGCGGACGCCGCCTGCAAAGGCATCGCCTTCGCCTCGCTCGAAAAGAGCGCTTGGTTTGCGCCTACGTCGATCTCAATCTCGAAGACGCCGGTATCGCGCTTGGCCGGCTCGCGGTTGGTGAAGACGAAGTTGCCCAAGCTGTAGGCGATGACGGCGCCGCAGACGAACTCAACACCCTGGAGAACATGAGGATGGTGTCCGACGATGAAGTCGGCGCCAGCCAACACCAGCTCGTGAGCGAACGCGCGGTCGCGCCGGGTCGGCCACCGGGAGGCCTCGACCCCCCAGTGAACATAGACACCGACAACACAGCCCGCTTGGCGCTGAGCACGAACCGCGGCAACGAGCTGGTCACGCTGACGCTGTCGGTAGGTCGCAGCAAACGCCCCCGGCTTCGCCCGGCGGTTGGACTTTAACGTTGCGGGCAAGATGGCGACACAGCCGCTGGCGGTAGTCATCACAAAGGGCGCACGTGCTTCCGCCTCGGTTTCTCCTGCGCCGATGACCTCGACCCCAGCGTCGACGAGAGACTGACGCGTCGCGAGCAGGCTTGCTGCATCGCCATCCCAGCTGTGATTGTTGGCTACGCCGACGACGTCGATGCCAGCCGCCGGGAACGAGGCTGCCCACCGCGCGTCGGCATCAATGTTGAGGCGCTTTTCGCCGTACCGGTCAGTTGGCGCGGTCGTGAGGAGCCCCTCCATGTTTGCCAGTGACAGGTCCGCATCACCGAGCAGGCGTGAGAAGCCAGTCATAGGATTGTCAGCACCGGCGACGTCGCTCGGCGGGGCCGGCGTGCGCCTGCCGGCAAAGCTCACGTCGCCGACGAAGCGCAGCGTCACGATGCGGTCTGGCGGTACGCCGACGGGCTCTGCCGCTATGCCCTCCGACCCGGTCCACGCCAAACACAGGGCGACCGACATCAAACCGCGCAAGGACACCCGCCGCGAGCGATGTCGGCCGTTCACCCGGTCGCTCGGAGCCCGTGGGCGATACCGTTGAGGGTGATGAGCAGCGCATGCTCAAGGCCCTCATCCTCGCGCGAGGTCGCCCGCCAGCGCTTGAGCAGGTCGAGCTGGAGCATGCTCATCGGATCCACGTACGGGTTGCGCAATGCGATCGATCGCTGGGTCACCGTGTCGCCGGCCAGCAGCGTGTCGGCCGCTCTAAGCTTGAGGACCCAGCGCTTCGTGCGCTCGAACTCCTCGACAATCCGAGGAAAGATCCGCTCGCCGACGGCCCCGGCGAGCTCTGCATAGCGCTCAGCGACGCCCATGTCTGCCTTGGCGAGGACACGCTCGACGTCGCTAACGAGGGTGGCAAAGAAGGGCCAACGCGCGGTCATGTCGATGAGCACCTTGGCGCCCACATCGCCAGCGACCGTCTCAAGACCAGTGCCGAGACCGTACCAACCCGGCAAGAGATGACGGCTCTGCGTCCAGGCAAACACCCACGGGATCGCCCGCAGGTTCTCGACACCACCGCCCTTACGCCGGGATGCTGGACGCGAGCCGATCTTGAGGCGCTCGATCACGTCGATCGGTGTTGCCGCGCGAAAGTAAGCGGTGAAGTCGGGGTCGTCGTAGACCAAGGCCCGATAGGCGCCTCGGCTCTCACGCCCGAGGCGCTCCATCACGCCGGACCACTCGCTCAGTGCCTTGTCATGAGCCGCATCTGCCTTCGCCGCCCCCGCCGTGGCGCCAATCGCGGCACCGACGGTCAACTCCAGGTTGCGCAGCGCAATCCCGCGCAGTCCGTACTTGGCGTTGATGACCTCTCCCTGCTCGGTGAAGCGCAGGCCGCCGCGGACTGATCCTCGGGGCTCTGCCAAGATCGCCCGATGCGTCTTGCCGCCGCCACGACTCACGGTCCCGCCCTTGCCATGAAAGAAGGTGGTGGCGATGCCATGAGCATCCATTGCCGCAAGAAGCTCGGTCTGAGCACGCTGGATCGACCAGCGCGACGCACAGAGACCGCCTTCTTTCGACGAGTCGGAGTAGCCGATCATGATGACTTGGCGGTCCCCACGGCGCGCGACGTGCTCACGGTAGATCGCGTGCGCCATCAGAGCGTTCATGGTGTCTTGGGCACGCCGCAGGTCGGGGACGGTCTCAAAGAGTGGCGCGATGTCGAGGGCGACACGCCCCTCCGCGTCGGCGAGCCCACCCCAGCGCGCAAGCAGCAAGACCGCCAAGACGTCTTCCGTGCTCTGCGCCATGCTGATGATGTAAGGGCCGATAGCGCCAGTGCCGTAGCGCTTACGCCCCTCGCGTATCGCTTCGAAGACAGCCAGTGTATCTCTTGCGACCGCGTCGGGTTCGCCCACCGGCTTGGCGTGGTCCGCCAGCGCCTTCGTGAGCACGGCCGCCCGCCGTGATGGTGTGTGCGCGAGCCACTCCGCGACATCGTTGCCAAGCAGCCGCCCCACGACCTCGCGGTGCACGAGCGCGTCCTGGCGAACATCGAGCGTCACCAAGTGAAACCCAAACGTCTGAGCGCGACGGATGGTCCGCCGCAGGCGGAAGCGCCCAGCGTGGTGGCCCTTGTGCTGACCGAGGCTTCGCTCGATCAGGCGGAGGTCGTCGACGAACCCGCTGGCGCTGCGATAGCCGCGTGGATCACCGACCACCGTCGCGTCGAGCCGGCGCGCCATGAGCGTGAGCAGCACGCGGTACGGCATGTCGCGGTAGCGTGGCGGAATGCTGTCGGCGGTCTCTCTGAACTCCCCGCTGTACTGCATCGACCGGCGAATGATGGCGCCGTCGACACCGACGCGCATCATCGACTGGCTGAGCTCGCCCGCGAGCGCTCGGACCTCCGGCACGTAGCGAGCGACGATCAGTGCGCGCTGTCGCGTCAGCGTCGTGGCGATGGTGTCGGGGCCGACGTTTGGGTTGCCGTCCATGTCGCCGCCAACCCAGGAGGCAAAGCCAACCGCTAGGGGCAGCTCCACCTCTCGCGCTCGCTCGCCGTAGGTGGCGACCAGCGCGTCCTCAAGCTCCTCGTAGAACGCCGGCATCACCCGGTAGATCACGTCGGCGAGGTAGAAGAGCACGTGCTCGACCTCGTCGCTGACTTGGGGCTTGCTGGTCAGCAGCTCTTGAGTCTGCCAGCCCGTGGTGATCTCAGCGCGAATTCGTCCGAGGGCAGCGCGCTCCTCCGCGGGCGTGCGGCTGGGATCGAGCCGATCGACCAAGGCCCGTGCGATCCGCTGGTGCTTGACCAACAGCGTCCGCCGCGTTGCCTCGGTGGGATGGGCGGTAAAGACGGGCTCAGAGCGCGTCTGACCAACGAGCTGGACCAAGTGTTCGAGGGTCACCCCGTCCGCCGCGAGCGCTGCCACCACCTGGCGGAGACTGCCTGGTTGAGGCGTCGTGGAGCTTCGTTGGTACTCGCGACGGCGCCGAATGCGGTGGACACGCTCAGCAAGATTGACCAGCTGGAAGTACGCCGAGAACGCACGGGTGAGCAGCGCTGCGCGCTCTGGCGGAAGCCCCATGAGCGCCTCAGCCAGCCGCTCCTCAGCGCCAGCGTCGCCCTGGCGGCGAGCGATCGCGGCCGTTCGGGTCTGCTCGACCAGCTGAAAAAAGGGCTCGCCTTCTTGCTCAGCGAGCACGTCGCCGAGCATCGCCCCAAGCCTGCGGACATCGTCTTTGAGCGGCACGTCTTTGTCCGCGAAGGCGATTCCGTCCCGACGAGTGACCGTACTCAAGGCCGGGGCCGAACCGTGCGGTACTCGATGGGATCAACGTGCTCGCGGGCCTCGAAGATTCGGCCGACGAACACGCCAGGCACGTGCACATCGTCAGGGTTGATGGCGCCCAGCGGCACAAGCTCATCGACCTCGGCAATGGTCGTCCGAGCGGCCATGGCCATCGCGATCTGGAAGTTCTTGGTCGTGCCGTAGAACGAGAGGTTGCCGTAGGCGTCACCGCGTCGCGCACGGATGAACGCATAGTCGGCCGTGATCGCACGCTCCAGGATCGCCCGCTTGCCGTCGAAGGTCCGCTCTTCTTTGCCCTCGGCGACCTGAGTCCCCACCCCGGTGGGTGTGAAGAACGCAGGGATCCCCGCGCCACCGGCGCGAATACGCTCAGCCAGCGTCCCCTGCGGGATGAGCTCGACCGTGACGCTCCCGTCTTTGTACTGGGCCTGAATGTCGGGGTTGCCCCCCATGAACGAGCCCTTCCACGCCACAACTTGGCGGTTCTGCAGCAAGACCGCGAGCCCCTTGCCTTGGTTGCCACAGTTGTTGCTGATGATGGTCAGCCCGGTGCTGCCGCGGTCGGCCAGCGCCGTGATGAGGTGCTCGGGGTTGCCGCAGAGGCCGAACCCGCCGACCATCACCGACGCGCCGTCCTGCAGGTCAGCGAGCGCAGCAGCTGCGTCCGCGACGACCTTTCCAACAGGGTGATGCCCACTCATGCGAGACTCCTACAGATGTCGCTGAGTCGCTCAAGCTCTGCGGCGGTGATGTTGAGCGGGGGCGCAAACGCCACGCCGCCCTCGACTTCGCTCGCGACCACGCCCCGTGCGGCCAGCCGCCGGATCAGCGAGCTGGGGTCGCTGTGAGCCAGCACACGGAAGAGGCCTTCGCCACAGCTCTTGCCGAGTGGTGAAAGCGCCGCCTCGAGGCTCGCAGCCCGCTGTGCGATCGGCAGCTGGCGGGCGACACGAAGCTCCAGCGAGAGTCGCGCGAACGAGACCTCATCGCCATCCCAGGTCGAGATGAGGGTGAGCGGCTTGGCCACGTAGTAAGCGTCAGAGACGAACGAGAGCGCCAGCTGACCACCTGGAAACCACATCGCGATGTCGGCGGCGACCGGCAAGGTGTCCGCACGCCACATCCCGCGACCGCTCCGGAAGCCAGCCGTCGTGTTCTCGAGCACGATGAGTGCCGCCCCGTGCTCATCGCAGAGCGTCCGTAGAGCTTGCCACGTGCTGTCGCTGACCACACGACCGGTCGCTGCGTAGACAGGCTCAATCACGAGCCCAAGGACCGCGCCGTCGCCAGTCTTCTCGCCGCGCGTCGACAGCAGCGTCTTCAGCTCCGCTAGGCACCGTTCTTCGTCGAGGGTCGGGTCCGCGACCGACGGCCAGCCAAACCAGTTGTCGGGGTCGTCGGCGGCGACGCTCAAGCTTCGCGACGTCCCGGTGCTTCGGCCGGCCATCACCGGCCCGACGGCAACAAGCATCTGGCCGGCTTTGCGGTGGTACTTCAGCGTCCGGAAGGTCTTGTCGATCATCTCTCCGCGACCGCTGGCGGTGACCACATGCCCGAGGCCAGAGGGCGCAAGCGCACGCAGGAACTCAAAGCTCCGAACGAGGGGTGGCGTGACGAAGTTGCACAAGCTGAGCTTGTTGATGACGCCGCCATTGAGATGCCCACGGCCGTACGCCGCACGAAGCTGGTCGGTGCCTGGCCGGGGCGCGGAGATGTCTCCCAAGCGCCGCGTGAGGCCTGACGCCAGGTCGAGAGCGGCCGGCATCGCCGACGAACGAACCTGCGCCAACGAAGGAAGCCGCGGCGAGGTCAGCGCGATCCGGTAGTAGTCCGTCTGCGCCTCTGGATCGCCATATTGCTGGTCGAACCGCCGCACGATGTAGGCGCCGTAGCGAGCGTTCAGCCCCGCCATGGCCTCGGTCGAGCCGACCCGGTTGCGTCCGGTCAGGAACTCGTAGCGCGCACTTCCGTCGGCTCGCTCCATCTCGATCGCTGTACGGATCTGCGCTTCCTTAAGCAGCCGCCCCAACCCCTGGCCACGATGCGACTCAGCGACGGTGAGATCGGCCGAGTAGAGCGTCACGCCGCGCCCTAGCGTCGGGTCTTGCTTTGGCCCATCGAGGTCGTTGACGTGCTCAAGCGGAAACGCCACTGCCGCCGCCACGAGCTTCGACTTGGGCGGAAGCTCCTGTCCGTTGACGATGGCGAAACACACCGCGTCAGGGTCGTCCATTAAGGCGGTGAAGTGCTCGAAGTCATCCTGTCGCGCTGGCTCGTAGGTGGCCTTTTGCAGAGCCTCGTAGGGTCGGCGTAGGCGCGGCCAAGTGTCGCGGTCGACGCGGATAACGCTAAACGCGCTGCTTGCCGCCGCCGGGTCGCCTGGCCAGCTCGGCGCTAGGTCCGACAGTCCGGCTGTCTGTCCGGCTCGCCACTTGGCTGCCGCAGGTAGCTCACCGCCGGCTTGCATCGCGGCCTTGAGCTCGTCGAACGTGGCTCGCAACCGCTCAAAGAGCGCGTCGATGGCGCGAGGTCCCATCTCCGGGTTGAGCCGGAAACGCAGCGCCTTGGCGCCAGCCGAGTAGAGCATGTAGCCGCGCCATAGGCGTTGGCCGACCACAAACGCGGCGGCCTTCGGTGACGGGAGGTCGAATCCGAAGGCCCACCCCAGGGTGCGCGGGTGAATGACGATGTCGGGGTAGTCGCCGGTGAGCTTGCAGAGCTTCTCGCCGATGACCTGCGTCATCTTAGCCAGGTCAGCCTCTGCCAACAGCTCAGCGTTGATCTGGCCGCGGATGAGGCTCGGCGCGTGAAGGTCCGCAGACTCGGGCACAGGCCAGCGACTCACCACCGCACCCGCCTGACACTTCTTGGCGCACGAGATGATGTCGGGGGGCGTTGGGAGGTCGAGCGCCTGATACCAATAGAAGGGGCCGCCCAGGTGAAAACCTGTCTGGACCTCATCCATGATCAGCGGCACGCCGTGACCGGCCGTGAGCGCGCGGAGACCGCGGAAGAACCGTGGCGTCGCGTAGCGCTCGCCCCCCTCTGACTGCATCGGCTCGGCAATGACCGCGACCACTTGGTCGTCGGCGAGCGCTTCTGCCACAGCGAGCAACGCCACAATGTCGGCTCTCAGCTCCGCATCATCGGCGGCGCTCGGGTCAGGCCGGGTGCCTTCCGGGCCCCACGACGTCAACCAGTCGGCTGGCTCTTCGGGGCGGATGGCAGGGTTGTCCCAGGACGGAAGGGCCACCCAGCGCGCCTCGAAGCCTGGGATCTCGAATGGCGCGCGCTTGACCGGATTCCAGGTCCCGTGGAGCGCGGTCATGGTCCTGCCGTGGAACGCGCCCTCGAACGCGATGATGGCCCGACGTCCCGGGCGCTGAGTCGCGGCCGTGGCAAACGCAAGCTCGTTGGCCTCACCACCGCTGTTGCAGAAGCGAACGTAGGGATGGCCGTCGGCATGGCCACGTAGCGTCGCTGCGAGCCTCGACGCATGGACTTGGATGTCGGATGCGTCACCAACGTCGATCGGCGTGGCGCCAAAGCGACCGGTCCAGTGAGCCTCGACGACTTGCGGGGGGTTGAGGCCTGCGGCATGGGTCGCGATCTGGCTCGCAGCGTCAAAGATGACGAGCGGCTCGTCATCGATGCTGGCCAAGTACGGCCCGCTGCTGCGGTGGAGGTCGATGACCGGCGGCTTCTTATCAGCAGGCATGAACGCGCCGTCTACAAGCCGTCGCTGGAGCGCCTCAGAGCGCGGAAGGCTCAGGGCATCGCCTGCAGGAACCACACAGCCCGCCGGTCGCCGTGCGAGAAACCGCGCCGGATGCACCGAGCGCGACGCATACAGGGCGTCGGAGAGGGCGTCGGAGAGAGCACCTGCCTCCGTGGGGCGTGGAAGCGCGACCCGAACCGCCCGGTCGGTCAGCTCCACGGCAACATCACGCTGCTTGAGCTCGGCCACGACACGCTGAACCACCGCATCGCCACCGAACTGAGGCAGGGTCATCGTGAGCTGCCCGTCGGTGACCTCGGCGTAGATCCCGTAAGGGTCGCACGCCTCTTCAAGTCGGTGCAGCGTCTCGAGCTGACCGATCGGATCGGCGTCGGCCATCGCGCGCTCGACGTGCGGGTTGTCCTCGAGTCGTCCCGTCTCGTTCCACTGGAGCTGCACTGGATAGGTCGTGTAGCGAACCGCCGCAGCGCCAGCCGGCCTGAAGTTGCCTGACTTGCCAAAGCCACCGAAAGGCATCGCGCCCGAGGCGCGGTTTGTCGACCGGTTCCAGTTGAGACAGCCCACGCGCGTTCGGCGATAGACCTCTTCGAGGGCTGCTCGTCGCGCGGTAAAGATGCTGGCGCTGAGGCCATACTCACTGGAGTTCATCACGGTGATGGCGTGGTCGAGATCTTCGACGATGGTCACGGCAAGATCGGGCCCGAAGACCTCGTCGGTGGTGTAGGCCGAGCTGTGGTCGGGGGTGATCTGGTGGATCGATGGGCTCCGAAAGGCCCCCACGTCGCTACCGGTCGCCTCGAGCAACACCTCCGCACCGGCGTCGACCGCGGCCTGGCAGAGCTTGTCCACGTGATCGCGGTCGCCGACGCTGGCGAGCGGTCCCATGAACACATCATCGAACGGGTCGCCAAACGTTAGCTGACTCGCCGCGTCGACCAGCCGCTCGATGAACCGATCGGCAACCGAGCGCTCGACGAGCACGCGCGATGTGCAGGTGCAGCGCTGCCCAGTCGTGAGGAAGCCGCCGAGCAGCGAGCCTTCGATCGCCTGATCGAGGTCGGCATCAGCGAGCACGATCGACATGTTTTGTCCGCCCATCTCGAGGGCTACAAGCACGTCTGGACGCTCGATGAGCGCCTTCTCGATCGCATGCCCCGTTCGCCATGAACCGGTGAACGCGACGCCGCTGATCCCTGGCTGCTCCAGCAGCGCTTGGCCGACGTCTCCGCCGCCCTGAACCAGCTGGAGAACCGGAGGGAGACCCGCAGCCGCCCAGGCCTCAACGTAGCGCTGTGCGGCGAGTGGGGCGCGCTCGGATGGCTTGATCACCACCGTGTTACCGGTCGCCAGGGCCGGCATCACGTGCGCGTGGATGAGGTGGAGAGGAAAGTTGAACGGTCCGATCACCACGATCACCCCGAGCGGGTGGTAGCGACACTCACCGTCCACGCCAGGTGGGGTCCAAGGCTCGACCTGTGGGATCTGGTGGTCGGCCACCATGTTGATGCGCGACAGCAGCGAGCGCGCCTCGATGCGCGCTTCGCTGATGGGCTTGCCCATCTCCATGGTGATCGTCCGCGCGAGCGACTCGGTCCGAGGCTCGAGCTCACGGGCGAAGCGCTTGAGCGCAGCAAGTCGCTCTTCGGTCTTGAGAGCAGCCCATGCTGGGTACGCTCGGGCAGCAGCTTCTACCGCTGGCGCCGCGTGCGCGGGCGAGGTGAGGACCTCGGCGACGACAGAGCCATCGGCTGGGTTGATGCTTCGAAGGGTCCTGCCAGCACTCGGCTGCAGCCACTCGTTGTCGATGAAATCACCGCGCGCGTTATCCACGATCATCCTCCCTCTGAGCAGGGCCCAGCTGCCTGCGAGCATTACCACTGACCTCGCAGGCGCGCTACCGGCCAGGGCGACCGCCGTACCTCAGGCGCACGCCATGTTCAGCGCGCGGCGACACGTTGCCTGCCGTGCCTTAAGCGTCGTAGGCGAGGTTCGGCCGAAGCCAGCGCTCCGCCTCTGCCAGCGAGATACCGCGGCGCTTGGCGTAGTCCGAGACCTGATCGCGACCGATGGGACCGACCGTGAAGTAGTGGGCGCCCGGATGGCTGAAGTAGTAGCCGCTCACCGACGCAGCCGGCGCCATCGCCATGTGCTCGGTCAGCGTCATGCCCACTCGCTCTTCAATCCCCAACAGCCGGGCGATCGTGGCCTTCTCCAGGTGGTCCGGACATGCGGGGTACCCGGGTGCCGGCCGGATCCCACGATACTTCTCGCCGATCAAGTCATCGACGGAGAGGTCCTCGCTGCCGCCGTAGCCCCACTCGACGCGGGCCTTCTGATGCAGCCACTCAGCGGACGCCTCGGCGAGCCGGTCGGCAAGCGCCTTAAAGAGGATGGCCTTGTAGTCGTCGTTGTCGGCCTCATAGCGGCCGGCATGCTCTGCGACCCCGTGCCCTGTGGTCGTCGCGAAGAGGCCGACCGTGTCGCCGGTCTCTGCCACAAAGTCCGCCAGCGCCGTGTAGCGCGCGTCATCGCCTGGACGCTTGCGCTGCTGCCTGAGCGTCAGGAGCGTTGCCAGCTCGTCGCCGGCATCGTCGCGGAGCACGATATCGTCCCCGCGCCGTTCGGCACGGAAGAACCCAACGACGGCCCTGCCCTCGAGCAGCTCGCCGTCGATGATCTCTTGGAGCATCTCGCTGGCATGGGCGAAGAGCTCTGTGGCGGCTTCGCCGACCACCTCGTCGGTCAGAATCTTGGGATAGTTGCCGCGCAGCTGCCAGGTCGCAAAGAAGGGCGTCCAGTCGATGAGTGGCGCCAGCTCTGCGGCGCTCATTCGGTACTCACGAACGCCGTAGAACGACGGTACCGCAGGCTCATGGGGCTCCGCCACGGCAGCACGGCGGCGGGCCTCGTCAAGCGACACCAGCGTCGCGCCGCGGCGCTGCTTGAAGCGCTCTCGGTCGGACGCGAAGTGGGCGTCGTTTTCGGCCAGGAACTGCCCGCGGTGCTCGTCGCTGAGCAGCGTCGTGACAACCCCCGAAGCGCGCGACGCGTCGAGGACGTGAATCACCGGGCCGGAGTACGCCTCGTCGATCTTGACGGCCGTGTGCTTGCGGCTTGTCGTTGCGCCGCCGATGAGCAACGGCATCGTCATGCCCAGCCGCTCCATCTCGCTAGCGACGTAGACCATCTCGTCCAAGCTCGGCGTGATCAGGCCTGAGAGCCCAATGATGTCGACGCCTTCGGCCTGAGCTCGCTCCAGGATCGTCGAGCACGGCACCATCACGCCAAGATCGACAACCTCGTAGCTGTTGCAGCCGAGCACCACGCCCACAATGTTCTTTCCGATGTCGTGAACGTCCCCTTTCACCGTCGCGAGCAGCACCTTGCCGCGGCTACTCGACCCGGATTTCGCTGCCGCCAAGTAGGGCTCGAGGTAGGCCACCGCTTGCTTCATCGCGCGTGCGCTCTTGACGACCTGGGGCAGAAACATCTTCCCGGCCCCAAAGAGGTCGCCGACGACACGCATGCCGTTCATCAGCGGTCCCTCGATGACGTTGAGCGGCTCGCCGTACTTTTGACGGGCCTCCTCGGTGTCTTCGACAATGTACTCGACGATACCCTTCACCAGCGCATGGGCGAGCCTGTCTTCGACCGATGCATCGCGCCATGCGGTGTCTTTCACCCGGGCTTTGCCCTTGGCGTTGAAGCGCTCGGCAAGCTCGATGAGGCGCTCGGTTGCGTCGGGCCGGCGGTTGAGGATCACGTCCTCGACATGCTCGCGCAGCTCCTCCGGGATCTCTTCGTAGACCTCAAGCTGGCCTGCGTTGACGATGCCCATGTCCATTCCGGCGCGGATCGCGTGGTACAGGAACGCCGAGTGCATCGCCTCGCGGACCTGGTTGTTGCCGCGGAACGAAAACGAGAGGTT
Organism: uncultured bacterium; assembly: GCA_938040325.1. GTDB lineage: Bacteria > Myxococcota_A > UBA9042 > PHBI01 > PHBI01 > CALHXW01. The sequence continues at coordinate 52,707 of CALHXW010000167.1, forward strand.
GGAGACGCCGCCCGAGATCTTGACGCCCGGGCAGGCGGCTTTGATCTGGCGAGTGGCCTCGATGAAGGCCACGCCGTAGTCGTTATGCTCTTCGATGCCGGTCGCGATCGCGAGGATGTTCGGGTCAAAGATGATGTCGGTGGGCTCGAACCCGAGCTGGTCGACGAGGATGCCGTAGGCACGCTTGGCGATGGCCACCTTGTGCTCGACGGTGACGGCCTGGCCCTGCTCGTCAAAGCACATCACCACCACGGCAGCACCGTAGCGGCGGATGATCTTGGCGTGAGCGATGAACTGTTCCTCGCCCTCCTTGAGCGAGATCGAGTTGACGATCGCCTTACCTTGCAAGCACTTCAAGCCGGCTTCGATCACCTCAAACTTCGAGCTGTCGACCATCACGGGGACCCGAGCAATGTCGGGCTCAGCAGCGACGAGGTTGATGAAGCGGGTCATGGCGGCCGGGCCATCGAGAAGCCCCTCATCCATGTTGATGTCGATGACGTTGGCGCCGCCTTCGACCTGGTCGCGGGCGACATCGACGGCCGTCGCGTAGTCCTTTGACAGAATCAGCTTCGCAAAGCGCCGAGACCCCGTGACGTTGGTCCGCTCTCCGACCATCATGAAGTTAGCGTCTTCGCGCAGCACGCAAGGCTCGAGGCCCGAGTAGCGCGCTAGGCCATCGTGGGGCGTACGCTCCGGCGTCTGGCGCGGCGCCTTATCGGCGAGCTCTTTGGCGATCGCGCGGATGTGATCGGGCGTCGTGCCGCAGCAGCCGCCAGCGACGTTAAGCCAGCCTTGGTCGGCGAAGTCGCCGAGGATCTTGGCGGTCTCTTCCGGTGTCTCGTCATACTCGCCAAAGGCGTTTGGCAGCCCGGCATTGGGGTAGCAGCTGACCTGCGCTCGGCAGAGCTTCGAGAGCTCCTCGATGTAGGGACGCATTTCGTTGCCCCCAAGCGCGCAGTTGATCCCGACGCTCAGCGGGCGCGCATGCTCGACGGAGAGCAGGAAGGCTTCGAGGGTCTGACCGGAGAGCGTGCGTCCACTCTGATCGGTGATGGTCACCGAGATCATCACCGGCACCCGCTCGCCACGGGCCTCGAACGTCTCGTCGATCGCCACCAGAGCGGCTTTGGCGTTGAGGGTGTCAAAGATCGTCTCGACCAGCAGCAGGTCGACGCCTCCGTCCAGCAGCCCACGCACCTGCTCGGCGTAGGCATCACGCACCTCGTCAAAGACAACAGCACGAAACCCAGGGTCATCCACGTCGGGCGAGAGCGACAGCGTACGGTTCAGCGGTCCGAGCGCGCCCGCGACGAAGCGAGGCTTATCGGGCGTGGAGACCTCGCGTGCGACCTCGCGCGCGAGGGCGGCGGCAGCCACGTTGAGATCGTAGGCGATCTCGGACAGGTCGTAGTCCGCTTGAGCGATGGTCGTCGACGAGAACGTGTTGGTCTCGATGATGTCTGCACCCGCATCAAGGTAGGCCCGATGGACCTGCTTGACCGCCTCGGGCTTGGTCAGACACAGGATGTCGTTGTTGCCCTTGAGCTCCTTGTGGTGGTCGGCGAAGCGGTTGCCGCGGAAGTCCGCTTCAACCAAACCCTGGCGCTGCAGCATCGTCCCCATGGCGCCATCCATGATCAGGATACGCTTAGCGGCTGCGGCCGCGAGGGGGGAAGCTGGTTCGGGAGACGTCATCGAGACCTCATCGGAGCGTCAGAAGGGAGCCAAGCAAATACGATCTCGGCCGACCTACCAAGATTATTCGTCCGCGCCAGCCGCACGCGGCTGATGACCGCTCGCCCACCGCGACCGACCACTCGCCCAGTCGGCGGGACGAAGCGGCCCTCGCAGAGGTTGTTGTCGAGTGAACGAACACCGAAACCAGCGAGGTCGTGTGAGACGGATGAACAGGCGCGAACAACCACTCGAAGCAGCGAGCGGACACGATCGACAGCCAGCGCTCGACTGGGCGTTATGGCGGGCGCGATTCGACAGACGCGCCGACCGTCCGCTGCCGCCGCCACCAACCGAGCGTCTCCCTGTGACGCTCGCGCCCCATGTGGGTGACGCGCTCGCGCGCTTCCAACGGGGCGAAGCCGGTGAAGGGCAGACGGCGAAAGCACTCGCGCGGGCCGATCTTCCCGCCGTTGACGACGACTTCCGAGCGATCATCCATCGCTTTGTGCGCGAGGAAGGCCGGCACGCCCGCATTCTCAAGGGGATGCTCGGAGCCCTCGACCGGCCGCCGGCGAGACGGGACTGGGCGGTCGACGGCTTTCGCTCGGTGCGGCGCAGGAGCTCGCTCCCCTTCGATGTGATGTGGCTGGCCACCGCCGAGATCGTCGGGCTCTGCACGTACCACGAGGTCGCCGACGCGTTGCCACCCAGCTGGGCGCGCTCGCTCCGCCACGTGGCAGCCGACGAGGCGCTCCACCTGACGTTTTTTCTGGAGTTTGCTCGCCGTTCGTTCCGCGAGCAGCCGGGCCATCGGTTGGCGCTACCGGGTCTTTGCGCGGGGGCACAGGTCGTCAACCTCGCCTCCAACCACCGTGCGTTTTCGGCGCTGGGCGTGGACCGGCGCCGGCTCATCGCGCGCTCATGGCGACTCGCTCGCTGGGCCCAACGTCAGCTGGGGCTAGACGTCGAGCTCGCGCCGAAGCTTCCGTGCGGCCTGACGTGAGACCCCGACCAGCGCGCCCCCAACCGTCCGTGCTTCGTAGCCGCCCGACGCCGTTGGGTCGAGCAGCTCAACGTGGTCGAGGTTGAGCAATGCGCGCCGGCTGACGCGGACGAACGGCGGGGTCGGCAAGCGCGCCTCGAGCTCGCTGAGGGCATAGTCGGTGAGGTAGGTCGCGGTCTCGGTACAGACGCTGACGATCTCGCCGTCAAACAAAGCGTGCGTGATGTCTGCGATCGAGACGAGCACAACCCCGCGGCGCGTCTTGATCGGCAGCTTGGAGTTAATGACCAAGCGCTCGGGAACCCGGCTGAGGGCACGTCGTAGAGCGCTCGGGTCGACCGGCTTGACGACGTAGTCGAGCGCCGCCAGCTCGAACGCGCGCACCGCGTGCTCAGGATGAGCCGTCACAAAGATCAGCGCGCAGCCGTCAGGTAAGAGCTGGGCTGCGTCCACGCCGCTGAGTCCAGGCATGTGGATGTCGAGAAACGCGACGTCGACAGGCGTCGTGGCAAGCGCCTCGAGGAGCTCGTCGGCGTCTTGAGCAACGACGACAGGAGGGCTCCCGAGCGCCGTGAGCAGGCGCACCATCCGGCGTCGCGCCATCGCCTCATCGTCACAGACCGCACAGCGGATCCCCGTGAGGTCTCGCTCGGTGTTCGCCGCGTCGCTCACGCCACCTCCCCTTGCCGTTTGCCGATCCGTAGCGTCGCCACCACGCGCTCTGCGTCGGTGTGCATCGTGAGTGTGGCGCCGCCTTCGCCGTAGGCCAAGGCGAGACGACGCTCGACCATCGCAAGCCCTTCGCCGCCAGGACGACGTGCGCCGAGCGTCCCCGGGTTTGAGATCGTGACGGTCAGGGCGTCGTCAACCGCCTCGGCGTGGAGGCGGACCGGTCCGCTGTGACCCGCCCAAGGGCCATGGGTCATGGCGTTCTCAGCGAGGGGCAAGAGCAGCAGCGGCGGCACCGGAAAGTCGAGCGCGCTGGGCGTCACGTCAAAGTCCGTTTGGATGCGCTCGGGATCACGCGTCTCGTGAAGCTCCCAGAGGCGCCGGGCGATGCCGAGCTCGTCGGACAACGGCCAGCTGGCAACGCGGGCTCCTCGCAGCACGTCACGAAGCACGTCAGACAGCGTGAGAACAGCGCGCTCTGCGACCGCCGGATCCGCCTGACACCACTCGGCGATAGCGTTGAGGGTGTTGAACAGGAAGTGAGGATCGAGCTGGCTTCGGATCGCGAGCAGCTGTGCGCGCTCGGCTTCAAGCGCGAGCCGCGACGCCCTATGCTCGGCCGCGGCAAGACCGATCTCGAGCTCGATATCGCGGCCCAACCCCCACGCCCCCACCCAAAAGAGCGACAGCTCGACCGCTAGGCTGCTGTTGGCGGTGAGCAGCGTGGGCGCGAGGCCCACCGCCAAGGGAAGCCCCCGACCGACGAGCAACACGGCCGCAGCGCCCACGAGGCCGAACGCTAAGACACGCCAGCCGAATCTAGGGCCATCGGCTGGGACGAAGATCGACCGCCACGCAGCTGGGCCGACCAGGATGAACATCGAGACCATCGCGACCGCAACGACGGCTGCCTCGATGCTCGGCTCAAACAAGAGCTGTGCTGCGACGAGTGCGGCGCCCACAAGGGCGGTTGGGATCGCCCGGCTAGGCTGCGCGAGAGCCTGGAGCGTGTCGGTGTAGCGGACCGAGTGGCCCGGCCTACGCGATGAGTGGAACGTCGTCGCCAAGATCCGCCCGGGTGACACCTGGCGCGAGCTCGACGATGGCGAACCCGTCCCCTTGTGGATCGAAGACGCCGACATCGGTGATCACGCGCGACACACAGCCGACGCCGGTCAGCGGCAAGGCACAGGCAGCCACGAGCTTCGGAGCGCCGCGCTTGCTGCGAAAAGTCGACAGCACCAGCACGCGCTTGGCGCCTGACACGAGGTCCATCGCGCCGCCCATCCCTGTCACCAGCTTGCCGGGAATCATCCAGTTCGCCAGGTCGCCGTTCATGGCGACCTCCATGGCGCCCAAGATCGCCAGGTCGACGTGGCCGCCACGGATCATTGCGAACGAGAGCGTCGAGTCGAACGTGCTGCCGCCCTCGACGATCGTGACCGTCTGCTTGCCGGCGTTGATGACTTGCGGGTCTTCGTCGCCCTCGTAAGGGAACGGCCCCATTCCCAGCAGGCCGTTCTCCGAGTGCAACATCACCGAGCGCCCGTCTGGCAGGTAGTTTGCCACGAGCGTCGGGATTCCGATGCCTAGGTTGACTGCCATGCCGTCGACGATCTCGTCGGCGGCGCGCTCTGCCATCTGCTCACGTGTCCAAGCCATACCGTGTCTTACCAGCTCAGCGGCCAAAGTGGCTGCTGAATTTCGGCTCGTTGGTCAGCGCGAATGCGAACCACCGGATAAGCGCCACTGTTGCAACTGTTGCAACTGTGGCAACCGTGGCGAGTGTCCCGTTCGGCTAGCGGCCGAGTTCCGGAGACGACACACCGATCTCGGCGTCGCTCGCCCTTGAACTGCCCCGCTACCGCGGCCTTCGTGCCAGGATTCCGTTGCGCACGCGGCAGCCGTCACCCGAGCAGCGTGTCGAGGCGCGCGGTCCGCACAACGCCTGGATCGAGCGCAGGGGCGCCAGGCGAGTGGCGGGTCGTGATGAGCGCCGTCACTGCGTTGGGAAACGCTGCGTGCATCGCGTTGGCGTGACCTGGCTCATTGTCGGCGCAAAGCACAGGCGAACCGAGTGCACCCAACCACTCCAACGACCGACGCTTGTAGGCGCCATCGCGCTCGGTGGCGTCAGGCTTCATGACGAGCAAGGTGCCTGGCACGGCGACAGGAAAGCCGAGCTCGCGCATGCGGCTTGTGGTGACGCCGGCCATGTTGCTAGTTCGCGCCGTGAGGTAGGCGACGGTGGCCCCCATCGCACGCAGCGCCAGCACCGCCTCAACCGCGCCTGGGAGGGGGGTGTCGAGCATCGGGTAGCGCTCGCCGAAAAAACCTCGCAGCCACGTGCCCAGCCCCCTCTTCGCGAGCTCCGGCTGGTCTTCCGTCACGCCTAGGGTCGCGAGGTTGCGATGAACTGAAAAGACGATCGGCATGGTGGGCGCCATCGCAACGGCAGCCTCTGCGCCCGACCAGGCACCACGCTCAGAGGCGGCCCAGTCGGCAAAGATCGCGCGCGTCCGGGTGGCGTTGTCGAGCAACGTCAGGTCGATGTCGAGGATAGCGAGTGGTGCCCTCCCCTCGGCGCGGGCGGTCTCGATCGCGTCTCGGATGCTCATGATGAGAGCTCGGCAGCCATCTCTTCGCCGCGGTCGTGCGCGCGCTGCATCGCCGCCACGATCGCGTCCTGAAAGTCCCGTGACCGAAGCACGCCGATGGCGGCCTCCGTTGTTCCACCGGGCGACATCACGCGCTGTCGAAGCGTGCCAGGGGCAACATCCGCTGAGACCGCCAGCGCCCCAGCGCCAGCGACCGTGTGGAGAGCGAGCTTGCTTGAGAGCTCGGAGGGCAAGCCGAGCGCGACCCCGCCAGCGATCATGGCTTCGATCGCGTGAAAGATGTACGCGGGGCCGCTGCCAGAGACGGCGGTGAGCGCGTTCATGGAGGTTTCTGGGATCTCGCAGACGTAGCCGACCGCCCCCAAGATGGCCTCTGCCCAGGCGGCATGGCGATCGGTCACTGCTGTGCCCCGAGACCAACCGCTGGCGCCCTTGCCGACCAAGCACGGCGTGTTGGGCATCGCTCGCACAACGGGAGTGCCAGGTGGAACCTGTCGCTCGAGAGCCGCGCAGGTGATGCCCGCCGCCACCGAAACCAGTGCTGTTTCGGGGCCGAACGCGTCCGCGAACCCACCGAGCACTGCCGCCATGACTTGGGGTTTGACGCACAGCAGCACGACATCAGACGACGCCACGAGGGCTCGATTGCTCTCGCTGATGGTCACCCCCAGCGCACTGCGAGTCGCCTCTAACACGTCCGACCGTGTGTCGAAGATCTGGATCCGCGAGGGCGAGACCACGGCTGCTTGGACGACTCCGGCAAGGAGTGCGCCGCCCATGTTGCCGACGCCAATGACACCGAGGTTGATATCGAGGGGTGTGTTCATAATCGGCAACCTCTCACAACGCAGACGCAGCGAGCAACCGAGACGCAGAAGTGCTCCGGGCGCGCCCGGAGCGAACGCCAAAGGATCGTTGAAAGCCGCGATGGGCGGCTGCAGTATCAGCCCTCCGAAACGCATGAAGCGCCCGCAGATTTTGGCCCGTGCACATCTCAGCGTTGCAACCCCTCACCGATCACCGTTGACACCGCGTTGCGCACGGCTATCCTGCGTGAAGTTGCCGAAGTGGCGGAATTGGTAGACGCGCTGGATTCAAAATCCAGTAGGAGTGATCCTGTGTCGGTTCGAGCCCGACCTTCGGTACGGCACTTCCATCCCATCAAGCGGTCGACTCTCGGACACTCACCCGCCGGATTCTGCGTCGCCAGCGCCCTACAAGGTGCTGTTCAACGCTAAGACCGACGTGGGCAAAGTCCGTCCTCACAACGAGGACAACTTTCTCATCGATCGGAAGCTGAAGCTCTACGTCGTCTGCGACGGTATGGGCGGACACCTCGGTGGAGAGATCGCCAGCGCGACCGCTGTGAACGTGGTGCGGGAAGTCTTGCTCCGCGGCCGACCGATTCTCGAGGGCTTTCAGCGCGGCGAAGTGAAGTACGGGGTCGCTGACGTCCTGGGACTGATCGAGGACGCCGTCGTTCAGGCCAACCGGCGCATCTTTGAAAGGAGCAACCAAAACGCAGACCAGCGCGGGATGGGAACGACTCTGACGCTCATGCTCGTTGGCCGCCACCTGGGCTTTGTGGCCCATGTCGGCGACACGCGCGTGTACCGTCGCCGCGGTGGCAAGCTGACTCAGCTCACCGAAGATCACTCGCTGGTCAATGAGATGGCCCGCACCATGAACATGCCGGCCGAGTCGTTCGACGATCGACTCAAGAACGCCATCACGCGCGCCGTCGGCGTGCATGACTCGGTCGAGGTCGACACGTTCCACTTCCCGATGCAGCCAGGGGACCGCTACCTCGTGTGCTCCGACGGCCTCCACGGCCTGGTCGAGGACGCTGAGCTCTCGTTCATTCTCGACGAGGAAGATCTCGGCGCCTGCGTTGGCCAGATGATCGACCGCGCCAATGGCGAGGGCGGCAAGGACAACATCACCGCGATCTTGCTGGAGATCGCGCCGGGCGACGTCGCGTCTACATCGGCCTTATCACCAGTCGATGCCCTCGCCCGCTCGCCGATCTGTCATCGGCTGAGCGAACCGCAGCGCGAGCGCCTCGTGAAGCGAGGCACGCTCCGGGAAGTCACGCCGACCGCGCCGCTCACCTCTCGTGGCAGCTCGGCGCCAGGGCTCTGCGTGATCGTTGACGGCGAGCTTCGGCTCCTGGACGGCGACGTCGAGATCGGCGTGCTCAAGCGTGGTGATCACCTCGGTGAAGAGTCCCTCTTCGTCGAGACCAGCTCCCGGCTGAATGCGGGTGCACGCGATGGTCAACGTGCCACCGTCCTCGTGGTAGATCGTGAGTGTTGGGCAGCGCTGCAGCTCGACGACCCGACCCTCGCGGGTCGGCTTGCCGTGTCGATGGCCAGCAGTCTTGCGCGGCGTATGTTGGCGCTCTCGTTCGAGCGTCGGACGCCGACCGCTAAGGTGCGTCGTCCGTTCACCAACCCAACTGGCGAGCGGCGACCCGACACAGGGCCAAGGCCGCGCACCTCGGATCGCGTGTTCTTGCCAACCGCTCCCCAGGTGCCGGTCGTTCGAAACCGACGACGGTCCCAGCCCGATGTTCCAAGCATGGCGGGCCATCAGGAAGGTGATGGCCATCCGCAGGCGGCGCTTGCTCCGACGGCGCCAGCCCTCGAGGCGCTGTCGGCCGCCGTTATGGCTCCTCCGCCCCTCCCCGATCTACCGGACCTCGCTGGTCCCGTCACCAGCAGTGTCGACTCACAAGGCGACGAGTCCGCATGATGCGAGCTGTCCTACTCGGCGCAGTCGCGTTTTTGCTCGCGACCGGCTGCGAACCCAAGCGCACGATCCCAGCCCGCGCACAGGCCGGTGAGGCCTCAAGCGACTCTATCGAGCGTTGGCTGACCGGTGGCAAGCTGGTCATTGAGGAGAACTTCAAAGGCAACAACGCCGTGAAGAACTGGGCTCTCCACGGTGAGGGCGACTGGCGCGTGGAAGGCGGCTGGTTGCGCTCGGAGCGTGCGCTGAACAAAGGAGCATGGCTCAAGACGCTCTTGCCCGAAGGCCCCGTGCGCGTGGAGTTTAAGGCCAAGAGCGCGGCTCTGCGAAACGGCAAGCCCTTCCCTGGCGATCTCAAGTGCGAGATCTTTGCGCAGAAGCCAGAGCACGAAGGCGGCTACGTCATCATCAACGGCGGTTGGGGCAACAAGCTCGACGTTATTGCCCGGCTCGACGAGCACGGGAAAGACCGGCTGGCCCAAGGTGCGCTGTTGGTCTCTCAGGACAAAGTGCATCGCTGGGCGGTGGTCCGCGACGATAAGGGCTCCGTCATCTTCTTTCGCGACGGCACCCACGTCATGACCTACCCCGACAGCAAGCCCGTGAACGGTCGGTACTTCGGCTTCAACAACTGGGAGACGAACGTCTCGTTCGCTGATCTGAAGGTCTACAAGCTCTAGTCTAGTCCTAAAACAAACGCTCTTTCCGGCTGCGACTTCCGCGATCCACTCGCCAACATCCCTGGTTCGCTCGCCGTCCGACGAGTGGGCGGCGAAGAGGGCGCTAATGCCCTTGGAGCTGCGCCCCAGGGACACGCGTTGCGCGCATCACACGCGGCTCCGGAACGTTCGAACGAGCACGCCGACGTGCCGCGATGACGCGCTTTGCGTCGCTTTTTGTGCGACAGCCGTTTTTGGTTGCGCACAAGCCTCGTGGAGCTATAGTTCCATCCCCGAAGGCGCCCAAGGGCGCAACCACGAGGAGAACGGACATAGGTAAGGGCACGAAGTCCGCGAAAATGCGGCAGAAAGAAGCTCAGAACAAGAAGAAGGCTCGCATCGCTCGTGCGCTTGCAGCTGCGAAGGGTGGGAAGCGTCGCTAGCGACGTCTCTCCGATGATTTGCGAAAGTGGCGGAATTGGTAGACGCGCTAGA
>CALHXW010000168.1 GCA_938040325.1 uncultured bacterium
GTGCACCACTGAGGCAACAACCTCGAGCTCACCTTGTCCCGACAGGGTTTCCTCTCGGTTGTCACCCCAGCGGCACACCTCACTTCGTCCCAGAAACCGCATTTCCCCGCACGCTGCTAGTGCGGGACGCGTTGGGCACGGTCTTGAGGGCCCGCCGGCCGCTCGAGCCGAGCCGGGAGTGCGTCGCTGAGCCATGGGCAGCAATTGTTTCACCGCGAGAGGATGGCGAGTTCGGCTGGCAGGAGCAAGCCTGGCGGCTCTGTGCATCCTATTGACCGGCTGCGGTGACGATGGCTCGGACGGCGATTCCAAGGGGGGAGGCGTTGCCTACAAGCAGGTGACGTCGCGCGACGGTGTGATCAGCCTGCCGCTGTCTAACGATCTGGTCATCCACACCCAAGATCATGCGGTGATGGCGACCAGCCCCGATGGCCGCTACCGGTTCTACGTGGCCCACTTTCCTCATGACTCGCTCGCGCGCTTCACCGGTCGAGCCAAAGACGCGTTCATCGCGCGCGGGTGGGAGATCGTTAACGAGCGGCACTACCAGCGTGCGAGCGAGGTCGAGTCTAAGAGCGGGTTCAAGGCGACGGCGCGTGCGCGCTCAAGCTGGTTTGTCGAACGAAACGGGCGCCTGGTGCTCTGCGAGGCCATCGTCGAGCCCAGTCGGGCCAGCGCTCTGGGGCCTTCGCTGCGCCGCGTCTGCCAGAACCTTGGACTGACCTATCTCGAGCAGGAGTTCGTCGGTCCGCCCGTCGCAGAGTAGGACCGAGCGGTACGCGCCTGGTGAGAGCACCGAACGGTCGGATACTGCCTGGACCGATGTGGATTTGGTCTGTGCTCAACGAGCAAGGGCGACGCCTATCGGGATCCTAAGGACCGCATCTCCAAAACCCGCGTCGATGATGCTGAGCACCGGCTGAAACGATCGAAAACTGTGCTGCCGACGACTAGCCCAAGACAGCGCCCTTTCGAGCAAGGCGAACCGACGTTGCTGGCGAGGGCATCGCGAAAGCCGCAGCGGGAAAGAGCGCTTGTTTTGGCGCATCGCGAAAGCCGCAGCCGGAAAGAGCGCTTGTTTTGGCGCTAGCGGCGACCACGCAGTCCGAGTGCGTCGAGCCGAGACGCGAGCGTCGTGCGGGCCATCCCAAGCGTTCGGGCCGTTGCTGCGACGTTGCCCTTGTGGTCGCTCAAGGCCCGCTTCATCAGCGTACGTTCTCGAGCTTCGAGCTCCTGTCGCGCGGCTTGGATCGCTCGATAGTGCCCGGCGAGATCCGCCGGTGGCGACTCCGAGAGCAAGGGCGAGGGGCGCCGCGTTCCGACACCACCCTCAAGCGTGAAGTGGCTGACATCGATCGTGCGTGCACCCGGCGCGTCGATCTCGGCACGTCGTCGCGCCTGACGTGTCGCCAAGGCGAGCTGGCGAATGTTGCCCTTCCACTGCTGAGCAGGCGCGCTTAGGGCCCGTCGAAGATCCACAGTGAGTCGCCAGGGCGCGCCGTCGGTGCTCTCTGAGAGCAGCTGGGCGCAAAGCTCGGGGATGTCCTGTCGTCGCGCCCGCAGTGCGGGCAGCTCGATCGTCGAGCCGGCCAACCGGTAGTAGAGGTCTTGCCGGAACCTACCGGCCGCCATCGCGGCCTCGAGGTCGCCGTTGGTGGCGGCAATGATGCGGACCTTGGCGCGCTTCGGCTCGCGTCGTGACCAGCCGAGGGGCCGGTAGGTACCAAACTGCACGAAGTCCAGCAGGAGCTGCTGCGCTGGCGCCGGCAGGTTGAGGATCTCGTCGAGGATGATCACGCCACCGGCAGCCTGCTCAACCAAGCCGATGCGCTTGCTGACCGCACCGGAGAACGACCCGCGCTCATGCCCAAAGAGCTCGCTGGTGATCGTGTTCAGGTCGTCGCTGCTGCCGAGCACCGCCCGCACGACCGGCGTCCGGCCGCTGGCGTTGGCAAGCGCGCGTGCGAGCGCGGTCTTGCCGGTCCCGGACTCGCCGGTGATCAGGATCGGATCGTCGCCGTGGACGCTGGCGAGGACGTCGCGCCGAACAGCGGCCATGCCGTCGGGTCGCAGGAGATCCTCGAGCGACATGATGCGGACGCCCTCAGTCTCAGCGTCCGCTAGGGCAGCTTCGGTGCGCGCTAGGCGCTCGCGCTGCTCGATCGCCGTTGCAATGATGATCGCGGCAACCTCGACGAACTCGCGCTCGAGCGGGTCAATCACCTTCACGGTCGCTCGAAAGTCCACGTAGAGAACGCCACGGACGCGACGCGTCGGGCGGCCATCAAGGCCTGCGCGATAGCTCGTCAGCGGTGCGGCGAGTGCAGCGACGAGCCCGAGCTCATGGAAGCTCTCGGAGCTGGCTGCACCCCCCGTGGGCTCCCAGACCGTGCACTGTCCTGACGCAAACGCTTCGTCGATGATCGACATCGCCACAGAGCTTGCTTCCGACGCGTCGAGCGGCCGCCCGCCGCTGCGGGCACTCATCACCACGCGCGCATCGTCGGTGCGGAGCGTGATGAGGCCATGAGAGGCACCCATCAGCTCGGCGACCGTGTCGACGCAGACGTCGAGAAACGCGGTGGTCTCGCGATGGCTCGCCAGGTGATCGACGAGGGCTTTGAGCTTGCCCCAGGTCGCTTCGTGGGTCAGCAGCGGCATGTCTCTCAACCCGGCGAGAAGCGGTCAGAGGAAAGCGGTGGTGGCCGTGCTCTACGGCAGCGGCACGAGCTTCTGAGTCAGCGCCGGCATCTCGCCGTAGCTGCAGTGGTGCAGGCCATCGATCGGCGAGCAGTCAGGCGTCTTGCACTGCATCGCGCCGGCCAGCGGCAGCGATGGGCCGTTGGCAAGCCCCCACAAGCTGATGTGCAGGTGGTGATGGTGGAATCGGAACCAGCCCGCGCCGCCGTCGACGGTCTCGTACGCGAGCGGCAGGTTCGGTGTGCAGGCGGTGCCGCTCAGCCATCCCTGGCCGCAGAGCACCGTGATCGCGTCCTCGACGATGGGACCGATCTGGCCGTCGACGCCGATCACGCGGGTCATCGGGCTCTGCATGAGCAGGCCGATGAAGTAGGCGTTGCGCCAGACGTCGAAGTTCGTCGGCGGGCCGGTGCAGTGGTAGACATCCGAGCCGTTGACGGTGTGCGGGCACACCGTGCGTAGGAAGTTGTTGGGTGGGTTCTGTTGGTAGTAGGCGATGTCCATGTCGCTGCCGTCGATATGGGTGCCTGGCGGGTGCCCAGGCTGTCCGACCGACGTTCCGGGGATGGCGCCGTCGGCCTCGCTCATGTCGCCGAGACCAAGGGGTTGCCCATTGCCACCGCCCCAGCTGCCAGCCTTGCAGTCGACCATCGCCGTGGCCCACTTGATGAGCATCTGCAAGTCGCGACGGGCGAAGCTTCGGTACTGGTTCGAGACTGTCTCGCCGTTGAGCGGGTAGTTGGTGTAGCCGGGGCCGTCGACTGGCTCAAACTGCGAGAGGTCGCCGCAGAAGCTGGCGTTGCCCGTGCAGTCTCGGGGCGGGATGTTGCTGCAGGTCGGGCCAGGTCCTGGCCCGGGGCCGCCGGTGAGGTCGGGAACGCAGTCGCCTGAGCTGGCACAGACGTAGCCAGACTGGCAGCTGCCAGCGGTGCACGGCGGGTCGCCGCAGGTGCCGTCGGTCTTGCAGACGGTTCCCGCTGGGCAGCTGTTGGCGGTGCAGGCGGGCTCGCAGATGTCGTCGGTGGGCGAGCAAGCGAAGTTCGCCGGGCAGGGGCTCGTCGAGCAGCCGGGGAAGCAGATGCCGCCGCTATCGCCTGCGTAGCAGGTGTAGCCGGCATTGCAGTCGGAGGTGGTTGCGCAGGTTGCGATGCAGGCCGACTCGCCGTTGGAGTAGATCGACTCGCAGACACTGCCGGCCGGACAGCTGTTGGCGGTGCAGCCGTTGATGAGGCAGTACCCCTCGAAGAAGCCTGTCGCCGTGCCTTGGACGCTCGCTGGGTAGCACTCGGCGCCGGCGTCAGCGCAGTCCGCGTCGGTCTGGCAGGCGCCACCGACTGGGGCACCCGTTGGCGGTGTAGCCACCGGCCAGCACGTGTTGTCGACATCGCACTCATAGCCGTCACCCACGCGGCAGTCGCTGTCGGAGACGCAATCGTCGAGGCAGAACGAGCCGTTCGCTCCGAAGTCAAAGCACGTCGAACCGGCTGGGCAGCCGCTGGTGCCGCAGTCTTCAACCGAGCAGTAGCCCGCGGGGAGTCCGAGACAGGCACCACCAGCGCAGTCGGTGTTGGCAGCGCATGGCGCGCCAACGCCTCCGCCGGTCGGCGGCTGGGTGGTGTCAGCGGGCGGCTGGGTGGTGTCAGCGGGCGGCTGGGTGGTGTCAGCGGGCGGCTGAGTGGTGTCAGCGGGCGGCTGGGTGGTGTCAGCGGGCGGCTGCGTGGTGTCGGCCGGCGGCTGCGTGGTGTCAGCGGGCGGCTGCGTCGTGTCAGCGGGCGGCTGGGTCGTGTCGACCGGCGGCTGGGTCGTGTCGACCGGCGGCTGGGTCGTGTCGACCGGCGGAGTGCCGGTGTCCGCAGGGGGCTGGCTGGTGTCGATCAAAACGTCTGGAATGCCGGTGTCGTTTGGAGGCGTCACGTCGCTTGTGGCGTCGTTCGAGCCCTCCGGTGCGTCATCGAAGCAACCGCCTAGGATCAACGTCGTGGTGACGAACAGTGTCAAATATCGCACGCTATGCCTCCAGCTTCAGGGTCGCTATGGAGTCGACCCGCGCCGGCGCGATATATCGGAGGCGTAGATCGTAGACAAGGCCCGATGCACATTCCTTGTGGCGACACGCGCGCTTGCCGTCTGTCTCGTCGCTGCGTGGGCCGCGCTTAGCAACGGTGCGGCACACGCGGGTGTTGTTGCGACGCTCGCGGTCGACGACCCAACCGGGTGCATCGATGACGCGAGCCTCGACGTGGACGTGCGCGGGCACGTTCAGCGTGCGTGGGTCGCGACGAGCGCTGCTGTGCGCGTTGTGGTGACCGTTCGTCGTGACGGGGCTGTACGCGTTGCGACGGTGGACGTCAGCGGCTCGGACCGTCCCGAGGCCCGCCGCGTGATTCGCGGACAGCGCTGCGTCGACGTTCGCGGCAGCGTTGCCCTAGCCATCGCGGTAGCGCTCGACCCTTGGGTCGCGCTTGGCGAGCCGCCTGTCCCTGCAGCTGATCTGAGGCCCGTGGCGCGTCCTCGTCCACCCGAGGCGAGCGCGCCCACCCGCACGCGTCGCCGGCCGGAGCCCGCTCCCGAGCCGGCGATCAGAATTGCCAGCGTCGAGCCGACCGCGTCCTGGTGGCTTCACGGAGGGACGCGACTCAACGCGATTGCCGCCCTCACGCCGATCTCTCGGCTTGAGATTGGGCTGGTGGTTCGCTACGCCGCCGTTGAGGCGATGCTTGAGGTAGTCACGCCCTTCACCGTTCATACGTCCAACGAGCCGCTTGGCCGGCTCGAGAGCGTGGAGCTCACGGGGACGCTCGGGGTCTGTGGCGCTCTCGGGCTCTGGCGGCTATGCGGCGCCGCTGACGTCGGGGGACTGATGGTGCGCGAGGACACATCCACAGCGCCGTGGAAGTTCGCGCCCTCGATCGGGGTGGGACCGCGGGTCGGGTTTGTGTTCCCGCTGACCTCGAGATTGGCGCTTCGCGCAGCGGTTGGGGTGCCCATTGGTGTCGTTCGACCCGAGCTGCGCTCGGCGGGTCAGACGGTCTGGTCTGCGCCGCTCGTGGGCGTCACTCTGCGGGTTGGCGTCGCTGTCCGGCTCTAGCAGCGTTGCCGGGACACCAGACATCTGGGAGCCGCGTGAGGCGCTCAACGCGGGTTCAGCAGCTCCTGTCGATCTCAGGAGCACTCAGCGACGACGGCCCGCGCCCAGCCGCCTCTTCTAGCCCCGTGACCTTTAGAGTGACGGAATCGCAAGACTGGCTACAGTAAGGAATCATGACCCAGACCTCACAGCCCAGCGCGGACCGACGTCAGCTCGCCGAGATCTATGGTGCGCAGTTTGACTACGTCCACCGTGCGCTTGTCCGCCTCGGCGCTCGCCCCCGCGACGTCGAAGACCTTGCCCACGACGTCTTCATGGTCGTCTACGACAAGCTGTCGACCTTCGACGCGTCGCGGCCCATCAAGCCTTGGCTCTACGGGATTTGCTTTCGCGTCGTGTCGAACTACCGTCGCAAGTCGAACTTCTGGCGGGAGAGCACCACTGACCGGGAGGCCATGTTTGGCGCGCCGGCCAGCCAAGACGAGACGGTCGAGGCTCGCGAGCGGCGCGAGCTCGTCCAGGTCGGGCTCGATGCGCTGGATCTCAAGTTCCGCGCAGTGTTCGTCATGCACGAGCTTGAAGGACTCTCGATTCCAGAGATTGCCGCCGGCCTGTCGGTCTCACACAACACGCTCTACTCGCGCCTCCGGCTTGGGCGCGCACGCTTCGCTGAAGCGGTGCGCAGGCGGGTCGCAGCCTCCGAAGGTAAAGCGAAACGCGCACCGTTGGTCAGCGCCAAGGCAGCAGGGAGGACCGCGTGAACGAATCCGAAGAGATCGGTCAGCTGCCGGCAGACATTGCGGCGCTGCTCGAGGGTGCCCGTGCCGACGTGGCCGCCCCGCAACCAAGTGCGCGTGAGCGGGTTTGGGAGCGCTTGGAAGCGTCGCTTCCAGCAGGTGGACCAGGCGGCGGAAGTGGCGGAAGCGGGGGACCGGTCCCGGCCGTTGCCGCCGAAGCTGGCCGCCAGCTCTCGGCAGGCTGGCTGGTCGCGGCTGCAGCTGTTGTCGCCGTCGGCGGCTTCTTTGCCCTACGTGGCGATGCAACGCCGACCACACCCACCACCGAGCAGGCACCGGCCTTGGTCGAGCCGGTGGAGGGGCCAGCTGCTGAGGCCCCATCGGCCGCGGTCGTCGTGGATGAGGAAGAGGGCAACGCCGAGAGCGAGGTCGTCGCGGCTGCGGTGAGCCCGTCCTCTCCGTCCTTTGAGCCATCAGCGACGCCACCGCCCCCGCCCTCGAACACGTCGACGGGAATCGACTTCGGCGCGCTCATTGCGACGGTCGAGGTGCCCCGCGCGGCTGCGCCCGCTCTAGCGCTGGGCGGCGTAGCGCCAGCGACCCTTTCCAAGCCGGTGGTCGCGTCGCCGCGGGCCCGGAAGCGACGTGCAGCGCGCGACGACCTCGGTGCCGAGCGTCGCCTGTTAGCGAAGGCCAAAGCATCGCTGCGCGCGGGCGATGCAGCGTTGGCACTGCGTCGTCTCAAGCGGCATCGGCGTCGCTTTCCTCGCGGCACACTGACGGAAGAGCGTAGCGCTCTTGAGGTCGTTGCGCTGGGCCGTGACGGGCAGGATGCGTCAGCGCGGCGTGCAGCGACGGCATTCGGCAAGCGATACCCGAAGAGCATCTACCAACCCGTGGTCCGCGCGGCGCTCGATCGCGTCTCGCCTAGACCTCTGCGACAGAAGTTTTGATGGTGTGGATCGCGTCGTATTGGCGTGAGGCCAAGGAACGAGGACCGAGCCTATCGGGATACGTGAACGACGAAGTGACGCCGGGATCGCGCCAATACGGCCGAGTAAAACCTATCGAACCAGCTGTCGCGGAGGTCTAGTGGTTCGTGTGAGCGTCGGTCAGGGGCTGCGCGCTCCCCAAACGCGTGTTCTGCTCAGCTGTCTCGTAGCCGCTGTGCTCGCTGCCTGCGTCGTGCCGGTCGACCTCGGGGTCAGTGACGGTTTGGTCGTTGGCCCCGAGACCCCGCCGCCGCGGTCGAAACCCTGCCTTAGCTTGGGGCCGACGATGGTCGACTTTGGCAATGTCGCATCGGGTAGCGTGGTGACCCAGGACGTTGTGCTGGTCAACAGGTGCCTGACGGATCGACTGTGGCTGAGCGTCAAGATGGGCGGGGACGACGGATTCGAGTTGCTCTGGGCAGGGGAGCGGATCACTCCAAGCCCGGAGCTCGCGTCGACCGGTCACACGTGGAAGGCGCCCTTCACGGTGCCGGCGTCCGGTCACATCAAGCTGACCATCCAGTACCGCCCGCTCGGTCGCCAGCCGGCCGGTGCCCATGTGGTGTTTGAGACCGACGACCCGGTCGTTGGCGGCGGCCTTCCGCTTCGTCTAGTCGCCAACTCTGGACCGGGCTGCATCGCGTTGGCTCCAAAGATCGTTGACTTCGGGCCGCGCGTTGCCGGCGAGGTATCCCGCAAGGTCCTGCGGATCGTCGGCTGCGACGCTGGCGGTTCCACCATCGTCGACCTGGCGCTGACGGGTTCGACTGCCTTCTCGCTCGGCATGTCTTCCTTGCCGGTGGTGCTGGCCGACGGTGAGGCGCTAGAGGTCGACATCGAGTTTGCTGCCGGCGAAGCGATTGGCACCCGCGACGAGGCGACGCTCATTGTCTCGACACAGGCGCAGCCGAGTGCCGCGGTCGTTCCGGTTGTCGGAATCGCCGTTGATGGCGTCTGCGAGGTGGCTGAGTTGCTGCTCAGTCAGCCGCAAGCGGTCGTCGGCGAGCCCGTGGTGGCGTCGGCCGTCACGCTCACGGGTGAGCGGACGTGGTACGTGACGGGGCCAGGTGGCTACTCGCCGCCGCTGCTCGTCGAGGGGGAAGAGGCGCGGTTTGTCCCGTTGGTCGCTGGGACCTATGGGATTCGCTTGGACATCGAGCTGGCCGACGGGAGCTGCCAGAGCATCACCCGCTTCGTTGTCGCCGATGCCCCCGCGTCGGTTCGCGTCGAGCTACTTTGGCGGACGCCGAACGACCCGGACCCCCACGACACGGGGCCCGATCGAGGCTCTGACTTGGACCTGCACCTGCAGCATCCGTTCGCGATCGGCGTCGACATCGACAGCGATGGCTCTAAGGACGGTTGGTTCGACGTGCCGTTTGATGTGTTCTTTGGCAACCGCAACGCCACATGGCCCAGCGGTCAGACGCTGTATTGGCGAGACGACCACGACGGAACCGGCCCAGAGGTCATTGAGGTTCAAGCCGACGGTGACGTCTCAGAGCTCACGGTTGGTGTGCACAGCTGGCACGACCACGGGTTTGGTCCCAGCGACGCACGCGTGCGAGTCCTGCTCGGGGGCGTGACGGTGTGGGAGACGCCATGGGTGCGTCTACACCCAGATGATTTCTGGGTCGTCGGCACGATCGACGTCGTAACGGGCGCGTTTTTGACAGCAGTCGACTCAGACGGGGGATGGCATATCGTTGCTGGCGTCCGTCCCGAAGGGATCGCTGTCGAAAAGCAGTAGTAGCGTGCTGAAGTTCGGGGCACGTGGCGCATGCGGCAACGACGTGACGGATTTCGGGCGGTCGCCACAGACAGGGGTGTGCGCCGGTCGAGAGGGCGGCGCAGGCCTCACCCAACACAAGGCGGATTCTATGCGCATCGGTCACCTTCCACTGCCTCAGCCTAGCAGCGTTCGGGAAAACGAGAAATCTGATGACGCGCGTGATGTGCTCAACGCGGGTCCAGGGGCGCAGCTCCTGTCGATCTCAGGATCACTCAGGAGCTGCGCCCCT
>CALHXW010000169.1 GCA_938040325.1 uncultured bacterium
GCTTGAGCGTGACGACGAGCGACGATGTTTTGGAGGCGAAATCTGGGGTGTGTTGGCCTCAGGGTGGGGAGTCTGAACCCCACTGTTGGAATTCTCTCTTAACGGCGGTCGAATAGGTAGTTTCTGGCGCGCGTTGGTCCACGAATCGGTCGGGGCGGTGGGGACTCTCGTGCCCGCAAAACTCTCGGAGACGTTTGGGCGAGCAACAAGTCTCGTTTGATAGCGGGCAAGCGTCACGTGCATGGGCTCTCTTTGAAGGTTGACGGTGTTTCGGCGCTGCGGTCTCGCCCACAGCGTTGACGCCCCTACCGTGGCATGAATCCGCAGCCCACGTGGTTCCATCTCGGTTCCATTTTGGTTCCACGGCGAGCCGAAGCGGGTCCCGAACGTGGCCTGCTGAATGCGAGTCCATCGCCGAGCGTTGGCACGAAGCTCAGCCAGCTTGGCGATGCGAAATACGAGTGAGGAGCTGTCGTGGCGCTCGGGACCGATATGTCGGTGTGTTCGGCGTCAAGCAGCCCTCGGCGGACCGCGCCGGATTCACGGCTCGAGGCGCGCTAACCGACGCGCTTCAGTGAGATGCGCTTTCGCTTCACGTCGACGTCGAGCACCTTGACGCTGATGCGGTTGCCAGCGCTGACGACGGCATGTGGGTCGCGGACGATGGTGTCCACGAGCACAGGTGGATGGTTGGGGCGTGTCCGAGCTCGTACCACGACGCTTGCGTGCCCGACCGGCAGGCCAGTTCAGTTCCGAGCAACGCCGGAGCGTGGCGGCTTGTGGGCGTGTCCGAGCGACTACAATCGCGGCGGTCGTAGTCGCGGGACGAGCTGAGGAACCCGTGCTTTGTAGGCGACGTATGCGGGGTCTGTGCCCCAGCGCTTGTCTGCTCGGGCCTCGAGCAGCGGGATGCCGCTCCCCCGTGTCAACAGCAGCGCGACAAACACAGGCGAGACGACGCCGAGCCACTGCCAACCCGAGAACTGTCCGGCACCCACGATGAACAGGCCCGTCCACAGCAGGATCTCGCCGAGGTAGTTCGGGTGCCTTGAGAGGGACCACAGGCCTTCGTCGATCCACTGGCCTTGGGTGCCTGCGCGGGCGCGAAAGGCTGACTTCTGACGGTCGGCGACGACCTCGATAGCAAATCCAACAGCCCAGACGGCGAGACCTACTACGTCGGCTATGCCGAGGGTCTCTGGTGACCGGTCGGTGTTGATGATCAGGACCGCAAGGAGCGTCAGAAAGACCCAGAGTCCTTGGAGAGACCAGGCGATGAAGAAGCGGGGTGCGCTGCGCTTGATCGCGTCAAAGCGTCCGTCTTTGCCGTCTTTGCGAATGCGATTGAACAAGAACGTCCCGAGGCGCAGAGCCCACACGCACACGGCCCCTGTGACGAGCGCCTGCCGAAGTCCAAGCTGCGACGTCGGGACAACGCTCCACACCATCAGCGTCAGGTAGGTGAGGCTGCCCGTGAGGTCATAGAACCGCTCGGTCTTGAGCGCGTACGCGGGGACAAACGCTGCCCAGTTCACGCCGAACGCAATCGCCGCCGCGACGACCAGTGTCCATCCCCCCGCCGCGTAGCCGATCGCCGCTGCCGCCGCCGCCGTTCCGAGGCCCACGATGCTCGCCTTCAACACCGATGGCGGCTTGGGTGTGGTCGCGGCGTCCGTGCTGGTGCTCTCATCCATCGGTGACCTCCTCTGCGCTCAGAGGCGTTTCCCCGTGCGCTGCCAAACCGCTCATCGCTTGCGCGCGGCCGCTTCCGCTTGCTCCCACATCCGCACATAGGCCTCGGCTGAGCGAAAGAAGGGCTCGAGGTCTTCGTTGGTGGCGCCGTCGCGCTTGGCGTCCTCGAGCAGCTCCGGCAGCAGGCCGATGTGGATCATCCCTTCGGTGTTAAAGTCCACGTTGCGCGTGCCGAGTCGCGGCTGCTCAAAGACCACGGTGCCGTCCACCGACGTGAAGGGATACGTGACCGGGTTTTCCTGCACGTCCGAGCAGCTGCTGTGGGCACCAAAGCGCGGGCCCGGGTTGCCCGCAAAGCCGTTCAGATCGAACGACATCGCCTCCGCAGGGTACTGGCCTGCCTCGACCCGGTCTGCGACGTCGTCGCGCAAGCCGCGCAAGAGCGTGCCAGGTTCGTCGGCACTCGCGCAGCGTTGGATGTTGCTGCCGCGCAGGCCGTTGATGCCATAGAGCCGGCCGTTGTTGCTTCCGCCGTGGGTCTTGGTTGCTGGGTAGTCGTTGGCCTCAAGCAGCTCGTAGACGCGCGTCAGCGAGCGCTGAGGAAGGTGCCCGATGTCGAGCAGCATGCCCCGGTCCATGATGGCGGACACCAGGCCCTCGCCGAGCGGCGTCATCCCATGCTGCTGACACCACTCGCCGGGAAGCGACGGCTCCTGGAGGGCCTCGGCGAAGGGCAACACGGTGCCGATCAGGTTGTCGACCCAGCCATCGACGTCGATCGGGGGCGGGTCGTCATAGTTCTCGCGTGGCTGGTTGAGTCCGCCAAACGTGACCGAGCCCCCGTCAAAGGTTGTCGCGATCCCTGGGCACTCGTCGACGAAGTTGGAGTAGTGGCCGCTGTTGAGCATGTTGCCGAGCTCGATCACGCCTGATGAGCCGTCGCCGGCCGTGAAAGCGTTGTCGTATTTATGAACCGGAAAGACGACCGTGACGCCAAGGGCCTTGTAGGCGTCGAGCTCGGCAGCGACGCTCTCGGGCGTGCACGCCTCAAAGCCTGGCTTTGGCACGGAGAAGCAGTCGAAGAGGTTGGAGACCTCGATGCCGATAACGACGGCTAGCTTGCCGTCTTCGATCACCTCGCGGGCTTGCTGCGGGGTCTCGACGACACGGAACCAGCCCTGACCTGGACCGCCTGACTGGGCGTCAATGTAGCGCTCCATGTCGCGCGTGGCCTGGATCTCGCGCTGGACGTTGACCATGTCGTTGCAGTCGTAGCGCACGCCCTGGGCCTTCGTGGCCAGCACCAGCTCGCAGAGCACAGAGTTGGTGGTGGCCAGCTCGACCATCAGGCGGAGGCCGCCGCGGTAGGCGCGCTCAAGCCAGCGGTAGTACATCGCCTGGTGTGTCGAGCGCAGCCGCGGGTTCGGCCACTCGCTGAAGTCTGGGTAGCCAGCCGTGGCGTGGTTAAACTCGTCGACGGCCCCCGAGGCTACGATGGGCAGCAGGGCGTCCAGGTCGAGGTTCGCGTCGCCGTCGTAGAAGAAGCCAACAATGTCGCGCTTGCCGTCCTCGCCGTGGTGGACGTCGCAGTCGGGCAGGGCGTACTCGACGCCGAGCCGGTGGAAGGGCGCGCCGTGGAAGATGCCACCACCGCCGAAGCCCATGTTGGTGTTGAGGTGCGAGTGAATCTCGGCGATGCCATAGAGCGAGCCGTCGTCCCACGTCCGCGCAACCACCTCGCCCATCGCGTCGAGGCTGAGCTCGGGATAGACCGCGCAGTCGTCAGCGGCGACCAGCTCGACAACGGCGGCGTCACTGTTCGTATCCGCAACTCCCGCTGTCGCGAGGTAGCCACCGGAGGCGGCATGCTGGAGCTGGTAGCGGGTCGGGTCCTTGGCATGCGGCTGCAGGTGCCACTCGGCGGGCGAGACGAACGTATCGTCGAGCAGCTCGACCGCCGTCTGGAGCCGACTCGGCCGGTTGAGGACCCAAGCCGCGCCGGACGGCTCTGCAGCCACATAGGTTCGGTCTGTCGCATAGAGGAGGTAGGTTCCGAGGTCGGCGGCGCGAAAGCGCAGCGCGGCGCCGTTGTCTCCGTCGTCGGAGGCGAAGGCAAAGCTCGTGTCGCTGGCCGTCAGCACCAAGGCCGCGCCGGAATCGGAGACCGAACGCACCGTGAAACAGCCAGACGCAGGGCTGTAGACGTCGGCCGGCGGCCCCGTCGGGCGCGTGTCGGCAGCACCGTCGGGAGGCTCGGCCGTGTCAGCATCGGCCTCCGCGTCGTTTGCGCCTAGTGGCCCGCTGTCGCCGTCACAGCCCACGAAAACCAGGGTCGACGCCGCGATTACAGTCAACGCGACCTGCAGGGGAAGCGCTGTGGCGGTGCGCAGTGTCTCGGCCCATCTCATCGCACCCACCTCCGCGTCAGACACTCCCAGAAGATGCGAGAGCCGACGTCCTGTCAAACCCAGCGGGCGGTCGCCCAGCTCGTCGCCGACGGGATGCGTGCGTTCGTCTTTACGGCTACGGGCAGATTCGGCATGCTTCGGCGTCCACAGAATCGCTGTCTGCTTCCCAAGAGGCTTATGTTTGCTCTCCCAAGCTGTGCGCGCCGTTGGCGTGCTTTCGTCGGCACTTCCGCAGCGCTCGCGGCGCTCGCCTTCACCGGCTGTGGCGACGACGCTGTCGACACGCAGGTCGGTGACCCGAACATCACCCTCAACGAGGCCTTCACACGCGCCGATCCCGCCTCGGAGAGCCCGAGCGGGCACACCGTTGTGGCGGACTGCAGCGCCACCGGCGAGACCTGGCCGGCGGCGGCGGCAGCCGTGGAGGTCGAGCAGTACGACGCGACCACCACGATTCGCATCAGCCTCACGGGGGCGCGTCCAGACACGCTCTTCACCGCGTGGCTCCGGCTCCGAGGCAAAGACCCCGTGAGCGGTGAGACCTACGGCGGGAGCCCCTTGACCGATGCGGGCTCGACCCCGCTGGCGCCTTCGACCGATCTGGCGGGGCTTGCGGCCATGTCTGAGACGGTTGGCGCCGAGGCTGCTCCCAACGCGTTCTGGAGTGACGCCAGCGGCAACGGCCAGCTGGAGGTCACGCTCGACACACCGCTCATCGGTGGCGAGTACCGCTTCGACCGCTACGACACCGCGCTCGACGCCGTTCGCATCACCGGCGCGCCAGACGCGGCCTTCATGATTCGGCTGGCGTCTCACTGCACCGATGGACTCGCGCACGGACTCGTTCAGCAGGACCGGGAGACATGGTTCAACTGGTCGCCTCAGTAGGTCGCGCGCTCGGCTTTGCTGCGCTTGTGTGGGGTCTTTCGGCCGCACCCGCTGGCTGTGCAGACGTCGGTGACGCGCCGGCCGAGCTCGATTGTCGTGACCGCGGACCCATCGACATCAAGCTGGCCCACGGCACACCGCCCTTCGTGTCGCTCGATGATGACGACACCCTGCCGATCGCGTTTGGCCTCCAGGGCGGCTTCCACGTGCTGCTCTGCGTGAGCACCAGCGGTCTAGCGCCCGGCTCGCCGACGCTGACCCAGGGCATCACCAACGGAGATCTCCCCACCGTCCTTTGGACGCTCTCTCATGCCGATGGCGCCCTCTCGTCGGAGACTCCGCGACGCGCGGTCGCCGCGGCGGTCGACGACACAGCGGCAGCCCCGTGGACCCGCTTCGAGTCCCAGCTGGTGGTGCTGCGCTACTTCGTCGACCCGCCGGCCTCGTTCGACAGCGCAGCGCGCGAGACCGAGCTGGAGCGGGACACCTTTGTCCTCACTGCCGAGGTCGAAGACGCCTGCGGCCGTCGCGCCACAGCGTCTCAGCAGGTCCGCGTGAGCTTCCCAACCCGCTGAGCAGAAGGCGTCGACCGCGGCCTCTAACCGAAAGAGGGCTGGCTCGACTGCCACCCCTTGGTCTCGCTCAGCCGTGCGTACCAGCGCTGGATGTTGGCGTAGTCTTGCCAGGGGAGGCCGTTGAACGCGGCGTACTGGAAGTTCGCACCAAGGCAGAAGTCTGCGACGCTGAGGTCAGCGCCAACGATCCAGTCGTGGTTGGCAAGGTGCGTGTCGAGCACGGGCGCGACGGCGTGAAATCCCTTCGCGGCCTTTTCGACCACGGCGGCGTCGGGCTCCTGGTTGAAGAACTTCGGCTTGACGAGGTTTTGGTAGTCGAAGGTGTCGGTGCGTGGCCCGAGGTGGCGTCCCTCCCACTGCTGCCACTGATTGACTTGAGCGCGCTCTTTCTTTCCGGCCGGCATCAGCGCTGTTCCTTCGGCGAAGTGATTGGCAATCGCTGTGCCCTCCCAGAGCGAGTAGCCGTCGGCTTCCAGGACCGGGACTTTGCCATTCGGGTTGAGCGCGAGGAAGGCCGGTTGCTTATGCCCTCCGGTGCTCATGTCGACATCGACGAGCTCAACGTCGAGCTCAAGATGGGCTGCGACCGAGATGGGGCGTCGGCAGTTCTGGGAGGCGCGCAACACATGCAGTTTCATCGAGACTTCCTTGAGTGTGGTTCAAAGCGGTGCCAGACGTGGATAACGTCCGTGGTGGTTCGACGCAATCGCTGTGAACGCGACCTCTTGACCACCCCGGCTTGGCGCCCATGTCGCGTTCGCCGATGGAGGCAGCCGTGGACAACGCGGCGGTCCGGCTCTAGCTTCGGGGCGTTGCAACAGGGGACACCATGAGAATTCGGCTTGGAGGCCGCGCATTGCTGGTCACTCTGGCGCTGTTGCTCGCCGTCGCGCCGCCCAGTGCGTTTGCAGGCGAGGGCGACAAGCGCGAGGTCCCAGACTACGACGGGCGCGATGACCCTGGGCCTGATGCTGGGGAGG
The DNA here is from genome assembly GCA_938040325.1 of uncultured bacterium. GTDB lineage: Bacteria > Myxococcota_A > UBA9042 > PHBI01 > PHBI01 > CALHXW01. The sequence continues at coordinate 6,544 of CALHXW010000169.1, forward strand.
TCCTGCTGTGGGTGCCGCGCATCATCGTCTCGCCGCTCTACTTCGTCAGTGAGTACGTCATTCGTCGCCCCATCGGTTGGCTGGTGACAGAGATGGAGCGCGGCGAGTGGCTGGAAGCGATCGGGGAGTTCGTCACCTTTGGCGGCACCAACGCTGGCCTCATCCCGACCTTCCTCTTCGACTTTGGGCTCGAAGCAGGCGCCCTGCCAAGCTACGGGCTCTACTTCTTCTGGGACGACGTGGCCGCAGACGGCCATGATCTGCGCCTGCGCTTTGCCTACGGCGGAAGCTCCGACTGGATCCAGGTCGACTTCGCCAACCGCTTTGAGCTGGCGGGCGATGACCGGCTGTCGTTTCACTTCGGACTCGACCGCCGCAAGGACTGGGTGTTTGGCGGCATTGGTCCAGGCTTTACCGAGGCGTCCTTAGGACGCTACGGCCAACAAACCCTTGGCGGTGGCGTGTCTTATCAGGCCGATATCGGGGAGCGCGGCGGCTGGTCAGCCGGCGTCGACGTCGCACAGATCACCTACTTCCGAGGTCGATGCTGTGGCGATCCGACGGTCCAGACACAGGCGGCCGCTGGCGCTTACGCGCTGCCCGTGGGTCTCGAAAGCGACCACTTGTACCTGTTGCCGACTGCGACCTTAGCGGTCGACACTCGCGCGATCCGTCCCGGCGACGAGTCCGGGGTGCGCGCGACGGTCAACCTGGGCGCAGGCGTCAGCTTGGGCGACAGCCCCAGCTACCTGCGCTACGGCGGCTCGGTTGGCGCGTATTGGGACATCTGGAACAACCGCACCGTCGGCCTCAAGCTCCATGCGGACTTCGCCACGTCGCTAGGGGACGACCCGATTCCGTTCTCGCAGCTCGCCCCTCTTGGAGGCGCGGCGCCAATGCGGGCATTTAGCGACGGGTGGCTCCGAGGCGAGAGCGCCGTTGCGGCGACGCTCGAGTACCGCTGGCCGATCTGGGTGTGGCTCGACGGCACCCTCTTCTTTGAGGCCGGCAACGCCTTTGGTGACAACCTCGACGGGCTAGCGGCCGACGACCTGCGCCTGTCGTTTGGTCTCGGCGTGCGGCCGGGTTCCGTCGCCGACCACAACTTCGAGATTCTGTTTGCCCTCGGAACGGACGAGCTCGGCAACGGCGCCGACATCGACACGTTCCGGGTCGTCTTCGGCACAACCTCGGGGTTTTAGGCGATGGCGAATCCCTTCAAAGGCTTTCTCGACCTCAAGCGCGACGAGATCCCGCTCGCGGCGGCGATGTTCGCCTACTTCTTCTTGGTCATCACCACCTTCTGGATCCTCAAACCCATCAAAAAGACACTCTTCATTGGCTACTACAAAGCCAAGGAGGGAGGGTTTGAGCTCTTTGGGGAGGCACTCACCGGCTCGCAGGCGGAGCTTGTCGCCAAGGTCCTCAACATGGGCGTCGCGTTCTTCGCGGTCGTCGCCTTCTCGATCGCTGCCCGCAAGCTGCGGCGCGAGCAGCTCACCTACCTCTTCGCAGCCTTTAGCGCGTTAGCCTTGCTCTCCTTCAATCTCGTCGGCGTTGGCGGCGAGCTGTCGGTGTGGCTTTTCTACCTCTTCGGCGATCTCTTCAACACGCTCATGGTGGCGACGTTCTTCGCGTTTCTGAGCGACAGCTTCACGCCCTCTGCTGCCAAGCGTGCCTACGGGCCCATCGTGCTGGGCGGCGTCTGCGGCGGCGCGTTCGGGTCGATGTTCGTGAGGGCTCAGATCGCGTCACTTGAGATCGACGCCTGGGTCTGGATTGCGATCGGGCTGACCGTCTTGATCGTGGTCGTTGCCACGATCGCTGGGGTTCAGGTGCGCAAGACGCGCCCAGCGGCACTCGACCTTGAGCCGCAACAGGCCGCAGAGTCACCCGCCCAAGCGACCGGGAACCCGGCGCTGGCGGGGGCCAAGCTCGTCGCGCGCTCGCGCTACCTCCTCGCCATCGTGGTGATGGTAGCGGTCTACGAGATTGTCTCCACCATCCTCGACTTCCAGTTCACGGCCACCATCGAGGAGCTCGTGCCTGCCGACGAGCAGGGGGAGGCGTTCTCAACCGTCTACCTAGTCACCAACCTCTTCGCGATGGTCTTGCAGCTCTTCTTCACCACCGCCGTGCTCAAGAAGTGGGGCGTGAAAGGCGCGCTGCTGGTGATGCCGGTGGTCGTGGCCGCGTCGTCGATGGGCTACCTCATCGC
>CALHXW010000170.1 GCA_938040325.1 uncultured bacterium
TTCCGCGATGCACTCGCCAGCAGCGTCGGTCCGCTCGCTCCGCTCACCCGAACTCGACGATGCTCGCAGGGCCTTCATTCGGCCGACGCCGCTGGCAAGGACATCGCCTTCGCCTCGCTCGAAAACAGCGCTTGATTTGGGCCTAGTCCGACTCGTTGGCGGCTGCTGAGCTCTCCCGTCGCGCGCGGAGACAACTCAGCAACACGCTAACAGCCCGGATCGCGGTTGATTCCGGTGTCTTTGTAAAAGACATGTCTCGAACTGAACAAGCGGTGCGTCCGGGCGTCTGTGTTCTCGTGACGCTGACCCGACGGAGGTTGGCCGAAACGACCACGTTACGGAGGTAACACCATGATTAAGCACCTTACGATCGCTCTCACTGCCCTTGTCTCCCTCGCCTTCGGCGCCAACGCCATGGCCGCCGACCTGGCGCCCGGACAGCTCAAGGTCAAGACCGCCCTCGAGTCCATCAACGTCGGTGTGGTCAGCGAGCGCGTCACCTTCGGCAAGCTCGGCCGACAAGACCTCATGCTCCAGACCAAACGCTCACCGCTAAAAGTCATCGCAAACCTCAAGCGGGCCTACCGAAACGGCACGCGCCTCAGCGGTGGTTTCCGAGTCCGCGGCTGGGCCCATGTCGCAGCGAGCAACTCGTATAACTTCACCGTCAGCGACGGCAAGAGCAGCTACATCGCGCAGGTCCCGCGCGTCGGCAAAGATGCTCGCATCAAGATTCTGGGCTCGGTCTACCGATACCGCCCGATTCGCAAGCCTGCGATGACCATCCCCACCCGCTTCAAGCCGGTGCGCCGCGCCAACATCTTCAAGCGCTAAGACCGAGAGCTTCGGCTCTTTCCCCAGCGCTCCGAGACGCTTGTCTCGGGGCGTTTTTGCGTTCTGCGGGGGGCCACCACGGCCGTCGCCTGTCGCGCTCGAAGCGGCCTGGGGCGACCGCCGACGCGGACTTTGCGCGAGAGACCCGGGCGGATACTCTATCGCCACTCACTCTGCGGGGACGTCCGACACCATGAAGCCAACCATCAACTCACGGAAGCTGACCGCCCTCGCTGCGTTTGCGTTGGTCGTTGCACTCAGTGTCTCCGCGCATGCCCAGGACTGGAAGGCCTCCTACGAGGCTGGCGAAGCCGCGCTCGACGCCGGCAACCACGCCCAGGCGCGTACCGCTCTGAAGGCCGCCCTCAAGGCAAGCGAGGGCTTTGACGCGGCGGATGCCCGTCGCATCCAGACCCAGACGCGCCTCGGCGACGCGCTGGCCGCAAGCAACATGAACAGCGCGGCACGCATCCAGTTCGAGAGCGCGCTCGCTGGCCACGCAAAGGCGAAACGCCGCGACAACATCGCTGCCGCGTTGGTCTACAACCGCATCGGCAACGTCGAGCAGAGCCTTGGCAACAAGCCCAAAGCGCTCGCGGCTTACGAGACGGCGTTGAAGACGCTCGATGCTAGCGGAGACAGGTTCCGCTTCGAAGCCGCCACAGTCCGAGCCAACCTCGCGGGGGTGTTGCGCACGTCCAAAGGACAGGGGTCTCAGATCCGGGCCGAGAAGCTGCTCGTGCGCGCGCTCGCCGACAAAGAGGCGACGGCACCCAAGGGCAAGGACGACCCGGCGCTGGTCTCCGCGCTCAATGGGCTGGGGCTGCTCTACCTCGATACCCGACGGGCTGAGCAAGCGATTCCGTTGCTCAAGCGAGCGCTAACGCTGACGGCCGCAAGCGAGCCCACAGGGGGGCGGAAGACGGCGACGACCCTGCACAACATCGGCTATGCTTATGACCGCAGCGGCGACGCGGCCAAGGCTCGCGACTACTACCTCAAGGCGCTGCCCATGCGTGAGGCGGCGCTTGGGCCTAGCCACAAGCATGTTGGGACCACCTGCAACAACCTCGGCGCGGCTTACACGCGACTCGACGCGCCGGCCAAAGGGCTCCCTCTGCTCAAGCGCGCCCTCGCCATTCGCGAAGCGATCTATGGCAAAGGCCATGCGCGCGTGCGCCGGACCCTAAAGAACCTCGAGATCGCTCAGCGCAAGCTCGGTGACACGGCCGCAGCCGACGAGCTCAAGGCGCGCATCGACGCTACTTCGAGGTCGACGAAGACTCCTTAAGTCCTTCCCGATCGGACGTTCCCTCGCCGGAGTTTGCACCGCCGGACGTGCCGGCAAGCGGCGCAGCTGCTAGAGGTCGCGGGCGCAGCGGAAGCCGATGTGGGGGCGGGCCGCGGTGGGCTCGAGCGAGAACGAGCGACCGCCTGAGCGCATGAAGCAATCGCGCTCGCTGTTGGCGATGATCGCAAGGCCGCGAACCACGCGCTTGGAGCCACTCTCGGGCTCGAGGTCGTCGGCGGCGATCGGCTGGTTCTGGTAGGGCTCACACACGATAGTGCGGGAGTTGCCCTCGCCTTCCTGCGGGATGTCGTCGTTGGGGTCGCACATGTAGTAGCAGCTGTCGTTGGTCGTACAGGCCGGGCAGTCGGCCGTCTGCTGCAGACACAGCGCTTCGGCTTCTTTGCATGCGACGCGCTCCGGACAATCGGCATCCGAGGCCGTTGCGGGGCAGTCGACGTCGGCCAAGCAGAGTGCGCCATCGTCGGTGCACTCGTCGGTGCGCGGGCACGGCGCATCGGCCGCGCACTGGACGTCCTCTTCGAAGGGCGTCGATACCCACTCGCCGGCGTTGCCGAACAGGTGGGCAATGCGCTGACCGTTTTCGATGACAAAGTCATTCCCAGAGGCCGTCACGGCCTCGAGGATCTGATCTTGCTTGCAGTAAGAGCCGGTGAACCCGCCCTCTCGGCAGTCGACCGGATCCTCTTCATCGCCCATCTCCTGGGCCGGGTAGCGGCGTCCATTGTCGGTCGTCGTTGGACCGCGTGCGACGCGTTCCCACTCGAACTCTGTCGGCAAACGCTTGCCCACGAACTCGCAGTAGGCCTGGGCTTGACGCCACTCGACGTTGACAACGGGATGGTTGTCGAACGCGTCGATGAGGAAATACTCTTGCTGTGAAATGTCGATCGCATTGAAGCCCGGAGGCGACGTGCACGCGCCCTGCGAGATGCAGTGCTCGTACTGGAGGTTTGTCACCTCGTGGACGTCGATCTCGAACGCCTTGAGCGTGACGTCGACCGTCGGATACAGGACGGGGAGGTTGCCGTCGGTTGCGCACGTTGGCTCGGTGAGCGAGTCGTCGATGTCTTTGATGCAGAAGTCTTCGAGGCCGAATTTGTAGGTTAGGTCAGAGTCAACCCGCGCCATGGCCGTCGGTTCCGGCGGGGTGATCCCCTCCGCGCACGAACCAAGTGCGAGGCCAAGCACAAGCATCAAACAGATGGATAGTCGGGTCATCATCGTACTCCTAGAACCGCACGTCCGCGCCAACCATGCCACCCTTGCCGTCAGGCGTAACACCGACAACAGGGAGGAATGCCGGCAGCTCAGCGCCGATCTCATCGCCATCTTTGACCGCGCTGCTGTCGGCCGCCTCAAGAATCAAGAGAAGCACTCCAGCGCCTGCCAGTGCCCCACCACCGAAGTAGCCGACGTTCTGAAGCAGCTCGAACTGCTCGAAGTCATCGCTGTCACTGAAGAAGGTGTCGGCGTGTTGACCGGCAAAGAAACCACCGACCGCCATGCCGGTACCGAGCACAAGCGCGGTCCAGCCCACGTACCCTTTCCAAGTCATCGGGGAGTCCGAGAGGTAGAGCTCGGAGTCGATGACAAGCTCTTCGTTGTGCTTGAGCGTGAACTCTTTGCGGTAGGGCTCGTAGTCGTCCTTGTCGACGGTGACTTGATGCTTGCCCTCGCTGAGCGCAATGCGCTCGCTGTAGGGCGTCAGCGCGACGTTGCGGCCGTCGACGAAGATCTGGGCGCCGCGGATGTTGCTGTTGACGGTCACGTGCCCAACGCTCTCGAACTTCTCCATCTTGAAGAAGAGCTTGATCGGTTCGCCAGCACGCACCTCAAAGGTCGTCTTAAACGGCTGAAACCCGTCCTTCTTGAGCGTGAGCTGGTAGGTCCCAGGGTCCAACGTGGTCTTGTAGGGAGTCTGGCCGAGGAGCTTGGTGTCGTCGTTGATGAACACGTTCGCCGACTCAGGCTCGGCGCGAATCGACACTTCCGGCTTCATCAGCAAACGACACTTCTGGATGCTCGCACGCACGTCGACAATGTCGGGCGGCTCACGACCCTCGCGCTCTTTGTAGAGGCCGGTGTACTCGTCGTAGAACTTCACGCAGTTGACGGCATCGCCGAGCTTTTCGTAGCTGCGCGCGATGTTGTACAGGTTGGCCGGCACCGGAATGACAGCGTGGGCCTTCTTGAAGTTCTCGATGGCGGCAGAGTACAGCTCGTTTTCGAAGAGCCGCTCGCCTTCCATGTAGAAGCCGCCCGCCTTGCGCTTATCGGCCTCGCTTGGAGCCGCGCCGTAAGCAAGCGTCGCGGTCATGACGAGTGACATCGTGATGGCGACAATCTGGAGCATATGTCTCATTCGCGACCTCGGTGGCGAGCCTGCTGAAACCCGCACGAACGCTAAAGCTCGCGCGCGTGCTTGTCAATCTGGCCAGACCGTGCCGGCGCACTTCCTGAGGGCAAGGCAAGAGGAGAGCCTCGTGGTTGGCGCTCCTAAGGAGTGCTCGGTGGCTCCGCTCACGCTGTGACGCGGCGGGGATGCGCGCGATCGCGCGTCAGCCGCGCCCAACGGTCGGCGCACGTAGCCCACAAACAACACGAGCCCGCCGAAGCGAGCTCGTGTCAGGTCGGTGAAGTGCCCTACTTCGATGTCTGGGCGTCGAAGGCGAGCACAATCATGCCCTTCTTGTAGCCGCGGCCCGCCTGGAAGAAGGTGCCACCGTCTTTGACGCGCACCTTCGTCTTGAGTCCGTCGACCTCGAGGTAGAGCTGAATGAAGCCCTTCTTGGTGCCGTCGTAGCGGAACGAGAGCTCCTTGCCATTGGGCAGCGTCAGGCTTCCGCCCTTGCCGAGCTCAAGCTTCTCGCTCGTCTTGTCGAGCTGCTTGAAGCCCTTGTACTTCTTGAACGACTTCGTCAGGTAGCGTCCGAGCTTGTCGAGCTTGCCGTCCGCAGCACGCTGCTTCTTCGTCGCATGAATCACCGTCACGTCGAGCTGGATTGCGGCCTCCTGTGCGACCACTTCGATGCCAGCTTCAGCGGACGCGCCGTCCGTCGGGCCGGCTGCCAGCGCGGTACCGCTCATGAGCAGTGCCGCACCGAGTGTGACGAGCCATTTGTCGATTCGCAAAAACATCGTAGGTGCCTCTATCTCCGTTCGTCGCAGCGGGCTTTCGCCTGCTACAGACCTTGCTCGCCAGTGTTGGCCGACTCGCCCTCAACCGTGTGCCACAGCACCATCGGTTGCTCCGGGTCGTCCTCGTTGATCTCGATACGGACTTCGCCTTCCGCGACCTCCACGTTGTCGACAAACGCAGTGTTCCGCGCTGCCGCCGGGACCTCGCCTTCCGAGGGACGCCGCGGCGTCTCACCCGCAACCGTGGTCGTGCCAGGCGTCGTGATGCCGTTGCTGTTGCCCTCATCGCCGCCTTGCGACAAGTAGGCGCCGCCGACCACGAGAGCGACCGCTGCGGCAACCATCGCTGACGCCATCGGCGCCTCGAAGGTGAACGCGCTCTTGAGCCACGCGCCGAACTTCGCCAGCGCACCCGGAGCTTCTTCCGTCGCCTCGCGTTGGACCCGCACGCCGTCAATCGCCGTCTCGGCAACCTCGACGGACTCGCCGTCGATGCGCGCCATGACGTCGCCAAAGACGCTGCTCAGGTCGACCTCAGGCGTGGTCGACGTGAAGGCGTCGGCCGCGAACATGCTCACCTGGCGAAGCTCTGCGAGCTCGGCCTTCAGCGCCGGGTCGCTCTCAAGAGCGGCTTCGACACGCTTTGCCTCGTCCGCGGAGCACTCTCCGTCGGCGTAGAGGTAGAGCAAGGTGTTGATTTCGTTTGCGTTCATTGGGCGGCTCCTCTCTCTCACTTCTTCAGGTAGCGCACGAGCGCTTTCTGAAAGTTCTTTCGGGCATGGAAGAGGCGGCTCATGACCGTCCCCTTGGCAATCCCCAGCTCATCGCTCAGCTCGTCGTAGCTGAGTCCTTCGACCTCGCGCATCATCAAGATGGCGCGGTGTTCGGTGCTGAGGGTGTTGAGTGCCTTGTCCATGTGCTCTAAAAGTTCCTTACGTTGCAGTGCTTTTGCAGGGCTATCGATGTTGGTCGAAGCGAGTGTCGGGCCGTTGGTGAATCGCTCCTCCCCGCCGTGGGAGAGGGTGTCGTCGTAGTCGACTTCGGCTGCTCGTGCTGAGCGACGCTTCTTGTCGATGCAGAGGTTGACGACGATTCGGTAAAGCCATGTGTAGAAACTCGAGTTGCCCTGAAAGTTCGGGAGGTGTTTGTGCACCTTCACGAACGCGTCTTGGGTGATGTCCATCGCGGTGTCGGGGTTGCGAACAATCCCGAATGCGATGCTGTAAACCTTCTTTTGGTATTTCTCGACCAGCTCGCGGAAGGCTTTGTGGTCTCCCGCTTTGCAGCGCTCGACGAGCGCTTTGTCTTCTTCTTTTCGAACGTCGCTTTCGCTTCGTTGCTCTGCCTGGTTCGCCAACGGGCTTCTCCAGTACGCTAGGGTAGACGCCGGGTTATCGGGGCTATTCAACGTTTCGCACGTTACGTGCCCCGAGGCATCCGACCACATGGACCCGCAGCGGGCAAGCTATCCGCGCGGACCTAGGTGTTTAGCGGGTGATCACCTACTAGCCGCTCAATTCTCAGCCAGTAACAAATGTTCACAAACGGGTGACTCGTTGCCTGGAAACGACCTGGCGTGACTCAGTCGGTCCGCGCAGGCGCGTTAGGTTTCGCGTTCGCTCGGCGGGTGGAGAGCCAACCGTTCACAGCGTGGCTGACGGCGAGATGTTGTTTGGCCAGGCCGAAGTGATCGGCATCCACCAGCTCGAACGTGAGATCGCGGCCGCTGGCCCGTTGGCGATCGGCGTTGGCCTTGAGGATGCGCCAGCTGAAGCGTTCATCACCTCGACCGGCGACGATCAGCCCTGGGATCCGATGCCTCGGAGGAACGCTTTCACCCCCAAAGAGGTAGATGACGCCTGCGATGCGACGGCGAGCGTCGGCCGGCAGCTGATCGATGGCCGCATCGACGGAGGCAGCGCCGGCTGACAGCGCAAAGAGATAGAGCTCGCTCTCGGGAGGCACCTCGGCCAGGGTCGTTGCGAGCGTCGCGACGCCTTCGGTGGTGGCCCAGTTGCCGGCGACCGACGTCGACGGACAGAACGTCCACTCGGTGGCTCCGAAGTGTTCATGAGCGATCCAGCAGAGCATCGCCCAGTTTCCGCCATAGCCGTGAAGGAACACAAAGGCCGTCCGATCATAGCCGTAACGACGGAAGAAGCGCACGAGGTCGAATGCGTCTGGCGACTGCAGGTCTAGCTGGGTGGCGATGAGAGGCGTGCGCACCCAGGTGCCTTGGTCTTGGACCGCTGCCATTCGGTCGTAGTGCAGGGTCAGTGCTTCGACAAAGCCTTCGTGTTCTGACGGTGAGATCGCCGGACTTCCAACCACATCGAGCAACCAAGCGGCGACTTTGACGAGGTCTTCCTCGGGGACGAGCCGGTTGACGACGCGGTTGGTGCGGTCGCCCGGCTCAACCGCGGGTCCGCGCGATGGTCCGGAGACAAAGACGTCGAAGATGATGAAGACGACAACGACGAAGAAACAAACGCGCGAGACGCGGCTGAGCAGGTCTCGGTGGCGCTGGCCAAACGCCGAACTTGAAAGGCTTAACCGCGCCGACCAAGCGACCGTCCAGAGCGCGGTCAGCGTGGTCGTCCAGCCAGTGAGGCTGAGTCGCCAGCACAGGAAGAGTCCGAACCAGCCGACAAGAGCTGCGAGCAGGCTCAAGACACGTCCAATCGAAAACGACTGCCGGCCGCGTGACGGGGAGTCTACGCTAAAAGGCCATCCTTCTGTTGGTGACTCAGCTGACGAAGTGCTCGTGGTAGCGGGAGGCGTAAGCACGCCAAGAGAGCTGCTCACGCGCTGGTCCCAGGAGCTCGCGGAGCTTGCCGGGCTTGGCCACTGGCTTGGCGTTGAGCGCCTCGCTGAGCGCTTGTCGCAGCGCGTCCACGTCGCCCGTGGGCGCGGTCGAGATGGCGTCCTCTTGCGTCACGTAGCCGCGCAGCTCATCGCCACCTGCCCGGTCCGAGCAGACGACGCGGAGACCGGTCGCCAGGGCACGGGCCATGCGCGGAGCGAGCCCCTCGAAGCGAGCGCCCATGCAGAAGACATCGGCGCGTGCGTAGTGGTCGGCGAGGGCCCGGAGGTTGGTCTCCTCGTGGTGAATGAACCCGGGCTCAGTCGGCAGCGGCACGTCGTCGACGGTGCCGATGTGAACAAGCTCGACGTCGATCGTCGCGCGCAGTGCTCGCCAGGCGTTGGCGACAATGTCGCTGCCAAAGCGCAAGCTCCAGCTCCCGGACGTGACGATGCGCTTGCGCGCGGTCGCTGCCGGTTGTGGCGACGCCGAGAACTCTGCGAGGCCGGCACCGTATGGGTTGTGGAGCAGGAACTTGTCGTCAAAACCACGCTCTCGAAAGCTTCGGAGCGCGGTCTCGGACGGAACCACGATGGTGTCGGCCAGCTCATACTCGGCGACCTCGCGACGCAGTGCCGACGCCGAGCTGCGGCGCCTGTCCTCGCCAGTGACCCTGCGGCCCGCCTCCAAGAGCTCGCGGTGTGCGATGATGTGGCGTCGGCCGCACTCGAGGTAGGTCTTGGCGCCGAACTTGCGCTTGGCGGCCTCGATGGTTCGAAGCGCGGTGCCGGCATGGGCGATCACCGCATCGCACTCGTGCAGCAGCCGCGATGCTGTGAGGTCGATGGTCTCGTCGCGCGCCTGGTGGGCGCGATCGCCAAAGCGCGTACCTTTGAGGAGACGCTGTGCGCCGACCATGGGCGAGACCCACGGCGCGACACGGCGGTAGCAGCGCTCGGGCAGGCCCGCCGCGACCACGTCCGACTTCGGCAGCAGCGAGAGAAACTCGATGTCATGCCCAAGCCCATCGAGCTCAACAGCAAGGTCAAGCAGGTGCGGATGGCTTGGAGCGAGGATGGCGACGCGCACGAGACAGCTCTCAGAGGTAGGCGGAAGGTTCGATCGCGATCGGCACGTCGTGGTGAGCAACAGGCCGCTGTCGCGCCGCTGCAGACTCCAAGTTGCCGACCGATTCCTTTCAGTCTAGACCCAAAACAAGCGCTCTTTCCAGCTGCGACTTCCGCGATGCCCTCGCCAGCGGCGTCGGTTCGCTCGCTGCGCTCACCCGAACTCGACGATGCTCGCAAGGCCTTCATTCGGCCGACGCCGCTGGCAAGCACCGGAGCGTTCGTCTCGCTCGAAAAATAGCGATTGTTTTGGGTCTAGACGGGTGCGGCCTTGGTCACCAGCGCCGAGCGCGTGAATGGAACGGTCGCCCGCGCCAACAATGGACACAACGTCCCACACGGTGCCGCCCGACGCCGTCGGCGCTGAGAGCCGTCCCGCTAGAGAATGTAGTTCTCGAGCTGCGGGTCTTCGACGATGTCCTTGAGCGCAGCATCCACGAACGCCTTGTCCACTGACAGCGTGACGCCATCCATGTCGGGCGCATTGAAGGAAACCTCGTCGAGGAGACGCTCGACGACCGTGTGCAGACGACGTGCGCCGATGTTTTCCTGGCGTTCGTTGACCTGCGACGCCATCTCGGCGATCGCGTCGATCCCGTCCTCGGTGAACCCAATCTTGAGCCCCTCGGTCGCCAGTAGTGCTTCGTACTGCTTGGTCAGCGAGTTCTCTGGCTCGCTCAGGATCCGGATGAAGTCTTCCTTCGTGAGTCGCTCGAGCTCGACGCGGATCGGGAAACGGCCTTGCAGCTCGGGGATGAGGTCGCTGACCTTGCTGATGTGGAACGCACCGGCTGCGATGAAGAGGATATGGTCGGTCTTGACCATGCCGTGCTTGGTATTGACGGTGGATCCCTCAACGATGGGCAAGAGATCGCGCTGAACGCCCTCACGCGAGACGTCGGGGCCGTGCTTGCTGGAGCCGCCGGCGACCTTGTCGATCTCGTCGAGGAAGATGATGCCGCTCTGTTGGGCACGCTCAAGGGCGCGCTCGACGACTTTGTCTTGGTCGGTGAGCTTACGGGCCTCGTCGTTGGCAAGCAGATCGATGGCGTCTTTGACGCTGACGCGGCGGGTCTTCGTCTTCTTGGGGAACATGTTGCCGAAGGCTTCCTTCATGTTCATCCCGAGGTCGCCCATACCGCTCGACGCAAAGATGTCGGCCATCGGCATGGACGTGTCAGCGGTCTCGACCTCGACCTCGCGGTCGTCGAGGTGACCGTCACGCAGGAGCTTGCGCATCTTCTCGCGCGTGGAGTTCGAGGTGGGCTTGCCGTCGGAAAGCTCCTCGTAGCTTGGTCGCTTGCTCTCGGGCAGGAGCTTGTCGAGCAGGCGCTCTTCGGCGAGCTCGCGGGCGCGGTCCTTGACGCTCGCCATCTCCTCTTCCTGCACGAGCTTCACGGAGACCTCGACGAGGTCGCGGATCATCGACTCGACGTCGCGACCGACGTAGCCGACCTCGGTGAACTTCGACGCCTCGACCTTGACGAAGGGCGCCTTAGCGAGCTTCGCGAGGCGACGGGCGATCTCGGTCTTGCCGACGCCTGTGGGCCCGATCATGATGATGTTCTTCGGGGTGATCTCGTCTTTGAGATCGCCCTTGACCTGCTGGCGGCGCCAACGGTTCCGCAGAGCGATGGCTACTGCGCGCTTGGCGGCGCCTTGGCCGACGATGTGGCGATCGAGCTCTGCCACGAGCTCACGGGGCGTGAACGTAACGACTGCGTTGGTCATTGGGTGGCCTCCAGCTCTTCGATCGTGATGTTGCCGTTGGTGTAGATGCAGATCTCGGCGGCAATTCGCATCGCCTCCTCGGCAATCTTGCGGGCATCCAGGTCGGAGTGACGCAGGAGAGCGAGGGCAGCCGACTCGGCGAAGCTGCCGCCGGAGCCAACCGCGGCGATCCCTTCGTCGGGCTCGATCACGTCACCGGAGCCGCTGATGACCAGAGTCTCGGTGCTGTCGGCGGCGATCAGCAGCGCCTCAAGCTTCCGGAGGGCCCGGTCGGTGCGCCAGTCTTTGGCAAGCTCGACGGCAGAGCGACGGAGCTGGCCATTGTAGCTCTTGAGCTTGGCCTCAAAGCGCTCGAAGAGGGTGAACGCGTCCGCGGTGCTGCCGGCGAACCCAATGATGACCTTGCCACCGTGGAGGGTACGGACCTTGCGGGCGCCTCCCTTCATGATGGTGTTGCCTAGAGTGACTTGGCCGTCGCCAGCGACGACGACCTTATTGCCCTTGCGGACGGCGACGATCGTCGTGCCGTGAAACGTTATCTCGCTCATGAACTCTCGTGGGTGTCAGAGCGCTTCCTCTCGGTCGCGCGGGGGTGGGCGGCGTCGTACACCTTGGTGAGGTGGTCGACGGAGACATGGGTGTAGATCTGAGTTGTCGCAACGCTTGCGTGTCCAAGCAGCTCCTGAAGCTCGCGCAGGTTGGCGCCGGCATCGAGGAGGTGGGTCGCGTAGGCATGGCGCAGAAGGTGCGGGTGTAGCGGACGGTCCGCCGCCCCCTGGAGCGCGGCCTTGTCGAGGACGCGTCCCGCGCTGCGGGCGCTGAGCCGAGTTCCGAAGCGATTGAGGAAGAGGGCGTCGCTGCGGTCGGCGGCGGCCGCTCGGAGGGCGATGGCAGGTCGCACGTCGAGCCAGCGCTCGATCGCCGCGGTGGCTCGGCGGTGGATCGGCACGACTCGGGCCTTGTTGCCCTTGCCTAGGACGCGCACGAGGCGCTCTTCACGATCCACGCTTGTGACATTGAGGCCAACGAGCTCGCTCACGCGGAGCCCCCCGGCGTAGAGGGTCTCAAGCAACGCGCGATCGCGCAGGCCGAGTGGCTCGTCTGGGTCCGGCGCTTGGAGGACGCGCAGGAGCGTCTGGACGTCGACCACCTCGGGGAGCGGTCGTCCAGCGCGGGGGTTTGAGATGCCGTCGATCGGCGAGTCGTCACGGTCACCTTCACGGATGAGCCACTTGAAGAAGCCTCGCAGCGTCGAGAGCTTGCGCGAGACGGTCCGAGCGCTGTTCCGCTTGGCCCGCGCCGCAACGTAGGCACGCACGATTCTGCGGTCAACGCGGGCAATTCCGCCGGCATCGGGCCAGCCATCTTCGACGAAGCCGGCGAAGTCACGGAGGTCGACGTCTAGCGCGCGGAGGGTGTGGCTGCTGAGCTGGCGAACGCTACGCTGGAAGGCCAGGTAGCGACGGTGTGCGGGCTCGGCCGGTGCAACGGTCATGAGGGTCTCTGCTCGCCAGGGGGATCGCGCCCGCGGGGTTGCGGCGAGCGCGCATACGTCTGCCAACGGTGCGATTTTGCTCAACGGGTCGATCGCCGGTGTCATCGCCGAAGGGGAATCGCGCTCCTTGCGGCGGGGGTAGTATGGTAGCGTCGCTGGGGATGAGCGATTTTTTTCGCGGAGGCGTTTAGTGAGCATCTTTGACCGATTGGCGCGCTTGATGCGTGCGGAGCTGACCGAGATCAAGGAAGTCCTTGGTGGCGGCGACGATGACTTTGACCGCGACGATCCCGAAGCGCGACGACGTCGGAAGGAAGAAGAGCTGCGACTCGCGAAAGAGGAACTTGAGCGGGCAGAGGCGGCGATGAACCGGGCCCGCGAGGAGTACGACAAGGCGGGCGGCAGCGACCCATGGAAGAAGGGCAGCGACGCCAAGGCTGGCGGAGTCAGTGGCGCAGGCGACTGGTCTCAGGCGAGCAAGCCCAATGACGGCGCCAACCCGTGGGCAAAGCCCGCGAGCGGTGGCGGCGACGGCGCTGCCGGCTGGGGTCAGCCGAGTGCACCCGCAACAACCTCCGCGCCGGCCATGGGCGGGCAGGCGATGCTCTACCCACGCTGGATTCGTGAGGCGTATGCCGCGCTCGAGCTACCGCTCGGCGCAGACCGGGGCGACATCAACCGCTCGCACGACGCGCTCGTGGCGCGCTATGCGCCTGACAAGCATCAGGACGATCCCAAGCGGCAAGCTGCGGCTGCCGAGCTGACGCGACGCATTGGCGAGGCACGCGACAAGCTGGTCGGATGGATGGGTGAACGCGGGCTATAGGCGCACCCGCTTTGGCCGAGCGCGATGGCTACTGCAGGTTCTTGAGGGCACCGACGACTAGCGGGTTCTCAAGGAGCGTGGGGTTGCGCTCAGAGATCGCCTTGCGCCTCGCCGCGAGCTGACGAATGACGCCATCGTGCTTGGCCATGCGCTCCTTGATGTTGCCCTTGGACTTCAGCGCGGCGAGCGCGGCGCGTGCCCCTGCGAGACGGCCACCATTGTGCTTTAGGTAGTCCTTGAGCGACGCGAGAGCATCCTCCGTCGTCTTTGCCTGCTCAAGGACGCTAAGGACCTCCTCCTCCATGAGGAGCGCCTTCCGCGCCGCATCGTCGGGGTCGAAACGGAGCCTCGGCGCCTCGCTGAGGACGTAGCCGCGAGCTGTCTTCATTGCTGTGACGTTCAGCTCGAAGTTTCGCTCTTCGGCGCCGCCACCGGTGAGTGGGGCTTTGATCATCTCGGCCCGTAGCTCGGCAGGACCTACCGGCTGACCTTTGACGTCTCCGAGTCGAACGTTGGCCCAGGCAATGTTGGCGCCAGCGACCCGACGCAACTGGACCTGGAAGGCGTTCTTGAGGTGTCCGCGAAACTTCTTTTGGCGGGCCTCGAACTCGTCGCTGTCAAAAGGCAGCTTGTTGCGCTCGGCCAGCTCTTTGCCATCCTCCGGCGTCGGCATCGCGGACTCGAGGTGCTCGATGTTGCGTTCGGTGAGGGCCTTCAGCGCAAGCTCCGCGAGCCCCTGGTGCGTGGTAGGTGCGGACTGGCCGCCACCACAGGCGGACGCGAGCACGCAGCTCATCAGAAGCGTGAGGATCAGAACGGATCGATGTGAGGACATTCGAACAACTCGCTTTGCAACGCCGCCGAGTGTCTGGACGCGAGACGCATTCGTCAACGCCGTCTGGTAGGCGGAACTTCCCGGTGGCCTTGAGCTTGGGTGGACACCCGCGATGCAGGCCAGGTCACGCGACGTGACGAAACGCCAACGATCGGCGTTGGCCGCTGCTTGGCTCTGTAGGCACAAGACGCGAGCCGGGCGCTTGCTGCGGAGGCCGGAGAGAGTCGCTCAGCCGCCGTCGATGCGACCGCAGTAGCGCCCCTGGAAGAGGCCGGAGATCTCAACGGTCTTGCCGGTGTGCTCGCCGATCGCCTTCTGCGCGACGAACTTCATCTTCGGTACGCAGATCGAGACCAGCTCGCCTGGCACCGTAGGCTCGCGATAGAGAGGCGCGGCGTCGACGCGCGTGTACTCGGAGTGTCCATCGACAATGATCGTAATCTGCTTGGCGAGACTCTTGCGCGTGAAGATTACGACCGACGCGTACTGCTCGTCGTCTTTCTGCTTACGTGCAAGCGCAGTGTAGTCCTTGCACGCGACCTCTTGATTGAAGTGGTGCACGTGGATTTGCTCGTAGGACTTGTGCTGCGCGGCGAGTCCAAACTTCAGGTTCGTGATCTCTTTGCCGCCGACACGCATAGAGAAAGGCTCGCAGTCAGGAACGACGGGAATCGGGATCTCACGTCCCTTCTTCACGATGCGTTCGTTGGCGCCCAAGATAGGCTCCGACGCGTGCCGAGTCGGTGTGACGACCACGCCGCCGGTTGAGGCTTCTTTTGCCACCGGCTTAGGGGCTTTGGCGTACAGGGCACGGGCGCGCCGGGTCTCTTCCGGCTGTGTGCGTGCCTGTCGGCTGTCGAAGCGAACCTGCTCGGGGCTGCGGAACCCGTTAAAGCGACTGATCTCTTTGCCGAACTTATCGGTGAACAAGAGTGTCGGGTAGTTGCGCACCTCGTAGTTTTCGAGGTGCATCAGGGTGTCGAGTGGGTTGCCCGTGGCGTCGAGTCGGAAGCTCACGAAGTTGGCGTTGAGGTAGTCCGCGACCAGCTGATCGTTGAACGTGTAACGATCCATCTCTTTGCAGGGAAGGCACCAGTCCGCGACACAGTCGATCATCATCGGACGGTCGAGCTTGGTCGCGTGGGCAACGGCCTCTTCGTAGGTTCCTTCGAACCACTTCACCAGCGTCTTGGGGATGACTGGCTTCTTCTTGACCGGCTTCGGCGGGGCCTTCGCCTGGGGCTTGATCGCAGCGACGGGCTTTCGCGCTGCTTGGCTCGCCTTCTGGGCGGCAGTGGCTTGTTTCGGCGGGACGGCCGCACGCTCGACCACGGCCGTAGCCGACGCGGAAGCAGCGGGTCTCTTCGCCTGAGGTTGCTCTTGAGAGCACGCAAAAAGAAACGCGGCGGCCGACAAGAGCACCCAAGCTTTCGCTGAGGTGCGGTCAACCACCGCGTTCTTTGTGTTTCGGTACGACATGCGAGCGGATTCCAACACGGATTGGGTTAGGCCGCTAGAAACATCGTAGCCTTTCGATTTACTCCACGCCCAGCGAACGAAGCGTCTCGCGGTCGAGGTTACCGACGGGCAGAGCGTTGTCGCGCTGGAACTTCTTGAGGGCGCGCATCGTGCCCGGGCCCATGCGGCCGTCGATCGAACCGATGTCGTAACCGCGCTCGGCGAGAGCAGTCTGGATCGTTCCGACCTTCTTGTTGTTCAGCTCGCTCTCGCAAGCGACTTCACGCCACTCGCTGTAGCCGCCCGACTGGACGAGAACCTTGCGGCTGACCGTCTTGTACTTCGCGGGGGTGACGACGCGCTCGGTGCGAGCGGGGGTGTCGACAACACGCTTGGTGACCGTCTTGTACTTCGCGGGCGTCACGACCTCTTGCACGGTGGCCGGCTGGGCCAGAACGCGCTTGGTGATCGTCTTGTACTTCGCGGGGATCGCGATCTCGCGCGTTCCGGCGGGACGAGTCTCGACGCGAGTCTTGATCGTCTTGTACTTGGCGGGAATCACGACCGTCTCGGCCTGTGCGTCCGACGCGACAACCTTGCGGGTGATCGTCTTGTACTTGGCCGGGGTCGACTCAAGGCACATGATGATGCAGTCCTTGGGGTTCTCCGACAGGCAAGCGACGTTGCGCTTACGGACCCAGCGGGAGGTTGCCTCAGCAACCTTGATGCGCTCGGTGACCGTCTTGTACTTCGGCGCGCGAGCGACGAGCTTGGTCGACTCTTCCTGGACCATGATGCGCTGCGACGAGGTCTCGCACTTGGGCGGCTCGGCGACGATCTTGGTGGCAGCCTCTTGGACGAGGATGCGCTCGGTCACGGTCTTCCACTTCGGTGCGACCGGGATGTACTTCTTCAGCTCCGGCGCGACAAGAACGCGCTCGGTGATGGTGCGGTACGTAGCCGGGATGGTGCGCAGCGAAACTTTCTCGTCCTGGACGAGGATGTTCTCGCTGACCGTGTCCCACTGCTCTGCAATGAGGCACTTGGCGTAGCACTTGCCGAGCTCAGCCCCCGGGGGCATGTCGCCAGGCGCGGCGTTAACGGAGGGCGCGACGAAGGCTCCCAAGAGAAGAAGGTTCCAGACTTTCATGAGCTATTCCTGAAGTAGATTCGTGGGGCCGCAGGGCTCGGACCCCGTCCCTGGGACCCGAACCTTTGCCGTGGACTAAAATTTTGTCAACATGCTCGTTGAGCTTCGATTGATTCGCAGAAATCACAGCCTCGGCCCACACGAACGGGAACCCTCAATAGTCGCTTCCGACTGGGGCCCCTAGGGCGCGATAAAGCGACGTTAATCGGTCGCTTTGGCTTGTCTAGAAAAATTCTCATCGCTCTGTTTCCTCACGTCGACTCACGTCCTTTTTGTTGAGCAACGATCGTCGCGAAGGCGGCAAAAAGTCTCACGATCAGAGTGTTGACGGATGTCTGAGACCAGCTGGTGCAACGTTCTCTTGATCACAAGGGCCCGTCACACCAGCCGATCATCCCCAAGATCGTAGTTCGGTCGATCAAGACGCGCAAGCCCAACCCGGGAAACCGACGGCGCGAGTGCGATCGATCCCGCGCCAGATCATGGACGCGTCGCCCTAACGGTGTGGGGAAGCTGGACTCACCAGGCTCAACTGCTTGCGGTGTGTCGTCGAGATCGGTTGGGTCACAGGCAATCGACGGCACTGCCAGCAGTTGTTGACGACAAACAGTGTCGCCTCAAACGAGGTCGGGGCCCTGATCGCGGCCGGTAACCGACGGCGAGCTTGTGGCCTCGAGCGTTGCCTGAGCGGCTTCGATCACATCGCTTGGGCCATTGAAACCCTGGAGGCGTTGGTGAACGTGCTGGTTGGAGTCGATGAAGAGCAACGTCGGGAAGCTCCGAACACCGAACGACTCCAACACCACCAAGACGTCGAGCGGGTTGTCGGTGGCATCAAGCTTGACGTTGATGAACATGTCGTTGAGCAGCTCAGCAACCTCAGGCTCGCTGAACGTGTACTTGTCGAGCTGGTCACACGCGATGCAGGTCTGCGTCATGCAATCGAGCAGGAGCGGACGATTGGATGCTCGCGCTTCGACTAGCGCGGCGTCGAAGTCGCCGTCGAAGAACCTGAGGAGAGAACCTTCCGGTGAACGAGTCTGCATGGGCGTTCCTGTCGTAGGGTGATTCGGCGTCGCGCCGAGTTCGCATCTTTTCTGTAACAGAGTTCGCCGAGATCCACTCGGCGCTGCGACAGCTCGTCCAACCGGATGGACACGGACGCTGTTGCTGACGAGCGTGAGCTCGCTCGTTGGATAGCCATCCGGCAGCTGACGCACTGGTCAACCCAAGTTGGCATTCCGCAGGTCAAGCGCCCAACGCCGAACGTCCCGGTTCACGCGAACCGAGACGTTTGAGTAGCGAAAACTTTTCATGCCGACCCGCGACAACAGGAACACAGGTCTACGAGACCCGTCGCCGAGCGGTAGGCATCACGGAGGCGTCAGAGTCGCGTTCGCGACTGGGGTCTCTTCAAAACGGCCGAAGCCCGACTCCCTCTCGGGAGCCGGGCTTCAACGTTGGATCGACTCGGGCTTGTGCTCAGGTATCAGCGCAAAGCGAGTCCGACGGTCGGCAGCGTAGCATCGCTACGACCGCCGGCGCGAATCCTTACTCCACACCCAGGGCACGGAGGGTCTGGCGATCGAGGTTACCGATCGGCAGGTTGTTCTCACGCTGGAAGCGCTTGAGAACGTTCATCGTGCCCTTGCCGAGGATACCGTCGACGGCGCCGACGCTGTAGCCCTTGGCATTGAGAGCCTGCTGGATGCGGCTGATCTTGTTACCGGTCAGCTCGCTCTTGCAAGCAACCTCACGCCACTCGCTGTAGCCGCCAGCCTGGACGAGAACGCGCTTCGTGACCGTCTTGTAGACGGCGGGGATGACGCTCTTCTCGGTGCGGGGAGCCGCATCAACGACGGTACGCGTGATGTCACGGTACTCGGCGGGGATGGTCTCAACGCGGGTCGTGGCCGGAGTCTTGACGACGCGACGGGTGATGTCCTTGTACTTCGCGGGGATCGGCACCTTCTTGGTGGTTGCCGGAGTCGCGAGAACCGTCTTGGTGATGGTTCCGTACTCGGCCGGGATCGCAACCTGCTGGGTGCTGGCGGCGGAGGCGAGGACGGTACGCGACACGTCGCGGTACTGAGCCGGGATGGTCTCGAGGCACATGATGATGCAGTCGTCGGGGTTCTCCGACAGGCATGCAACGTTGCGCTTCTTGACCCAACGGGTCGTGGCGTCGCTGACCTTGATGCGGTCGGTGACCGTCTTGTACTGCGCGGGGGTTCCGACGAGCTTCGTCGACGCCTCACGCTTGACGACCTGCTGGGTCTCCGTCTTGTACGTGGCGGGAACAACCATCAGCTGCTCCGAAGCCTCCTCGACGAGGACGCGCTCGGTCACGGTGCCGTACTGAGCGGGGACCGCGATGAGACGCTGCGTCTCCGGCTTGACCATGACGCGCTCGGTCACGGTCTTGTAGGTGCCGGGGATGGTCCTGATCTGCTCTTTGGCCTCCGACACGAGGACTTTCTCCTCAACGGTGTCGTAGCGCTCGCCAATCATGCACTTGGCGTAGCACTTGCCAGGCTGAGCACCGGGGGGCATGTCGCCACCCTGGGCGAACGCAGTAGAGGCCATCGCGAACGTGGCCACTGAGAGGGGAATCGTTTTCCACAGTTTCATGAGCTTCTCCTGAGTAGAATCGAGCGAACGTAGGGCTCGCGCCCATCACCCGGGAACGGTCGTTTGCTATGCGCAAGATCGTTTGTCAACGGACTAGTCGACGGGGTTGGTTCTTCCACCGGAGCTTCCCCTCGTCAAGCCCTCGTGGGGCGCATGCGTTACAAAAGATTAGCGGAGAGCGGTCGGACCCGCACCAAACGAGCGCGAGGCGCAAGAAAACTGCCTCTTTTTCTTCGGCAAGGATTCAGAAGTCCGACGCTTCACTATTCAATTTCGGTCGACAGACGAACCCCGACAACGTCGATTTTTTACCTCATGACCGGGTGACAAACCGCGGTCGAGTGACGTCAGGGTTTCCCGTTGCCCGTCTCATCGGCGGGTACAGCTTCGATCTCGGCGGTCCCCTCGGTGTCTGGCCGGGGCTCGGGCCGCGGACGCCGTTGGGCATCCCCCGCCGACGTCGGGTCGACCGGCTCGTGTGCCCAAGCCGGCGGCCCGCCCGAGCCGCCACGGCTGAAGGGTGGTCGCTTCGGTATCTTCGAGAGGTCTAGGTCGACGGCAGTGCGGCGTGCTGGCTGCTTATCTTGCTTGTCTTGATCACTCGACATGGCGCTCTCCCGGTCGCGAGGTCCATCATTAACATATGTTCGATTTGGGACACTCTAGCCGGAGCCGCTCACAGGCCCAAGGCCAAGTCCGTCGTTACCGGCTACGGGGTCGGCGCAGTCCAGCGAACGCTGACGGGCTTCACTGCGACAGGCAGTGGTGGGTGACGGAGGCGCCGGGCTAGCGGCTTGAGCTCGCCACTTGTGCGCGCGACCGTGAGCTGCATGCGGCCATCTTTGATCGGGTCGGCCAGCTTCGCAGTCGTGATCAGCGCGCCGTCCCGGATCACGGTGATCCGCTTGCCAACATACCTACCGGTGAACGCTGCCAGCGCTTCCTGCTGGCCCGCGTTGATCGTCATCGTCAGCACACTGGAGTTACCACTCGCCTCAAGCTCGACCGCCGACAGGCCGTCGACCGTGAAGACGTCGGCTTTTCCGTCCTCGGTGTCCGCGGCCGCCACCGACAGCGTCAACACGCCCGGCTCGAGCAGCAGCGACCGCTCCGAGTGCCACTGGGCGGTGTCGCGAAGCCCAATGAACGTCAGCTCCAGCGAGCCGTCAGCTCTGGCCTCAACCTGCGCAGGGCAGGGCAGCTTAAACTCGGCCGCGCGGGCACGCAGAACGTCGCGAACGACGTCCGGACCGATCTCCGTGTCCCCCTTCGTCACGCCAAGCTCCATGGTCAGACCGCCTTGCGTGGCGAGCGTGCAGCGGTCGGCGTCCTTGCCGCATCCGCTCGCGACAAACAGGCCCACCATCACAAGTCCCGCCAGCCATCTCCGTGTGGATCGAGGCGGCGCCAGTGCTGAACGCGTGCCATCCGCAGCGGGATGCGTGTGGGAAGGACGGAGGCGACGTGTGCACATATCTGTTGCTCTTTGCATGCTCCGCATTGGTCGCGTGCGCCGGGCCGATGTCAAGGCACTGAGGCCGAACGAGAGTTCGCTTCCTCCTACCGCCGCGACGCGGTAAGCGCCTGCCATGAGCACGACCCACCGATCCGGCAACCATGGGGAGCCACAGCTTGTCGCCCGCGACGGTGACCTGTGGGCGTTCGCGAAGCCGTCGGGCATGCCCACTCACGTCACCGGCGATCCAGCCCGCCTGGACCTGATGCGATGGGCACAGCGAGAGCTCGGAGCCCCTGAGTCGCTTGCGCCGGTCCACCGTCTGGACGCGGGAACATCCGGCATCGTGCTCGCGTCGCCGAGCTCGGCACTTCGGGGCTCACTCGGTCGCGCTTTTGCAGACCGGACAGTCTCGAAGGTCTACCGCGCCCTCGTCTTCGGCGCGACGTCCTCCGACGGCCGGATCACCAAGCCTCTGAGCGACGATCGACGCCGTGCGCCCTTAGACGCCACCACCCGCTACAAGTGCCTCGCGTGGATTCGCCGCTACTCCTACCTGGAGCTCTATCCCGAGACCGGTCGCAAGCATCAGCTGCGACGGCACCTCCAACACATCAAGCACCCGATCGTCGGCGACACACGCTACCGGCTACCGGCTCGGCCACGCCCGAAGAAAGCACCCAAGCGGCTATGGCTTCATGCCTGGAGCATCACGCTCCCCGACGCACGCACCTTCTACGCACCCCTCGCTCAAGAGCTCGTCGATCACCTCACGCAGATCGGTGGGACGGCGCACATTGATAGTGGTACCGTCGCGCCATGAGCATCATGATCTACGGAGCTTACGGCTTCACCGGCAAGCTCGTTGCGGCCCTCGCCCGAGACCGAGGACTCACGCCAACACTCGCCGGCCGTAGCGCCGACAAGACGCGCGCCATCGCCGAAGAGCTCGGCCTGGACCACACCGCCTTCTCGCTCGACGATCCCGACGTCGTAGCGAGCGCCCTGCGCGACGCGAACACCACCGTGGTGATCCACTGCGCCGGCCCCTTCAGCGCAACGGCCAAGCCAATGGTCGACGCGTGCCTCGCAACCGGCACCCACTACCTCGATATCACCGGCGAAGTCGACATCTTCGAGGCGCTCTCCAAACGCCACGACGAGGCCGTTGCACGCGACGTCATGCTCCTGCCAGGCGCCGGATTCGACGTGGTCCCCACCGATTGCTTGGCGGCACACCTCGCGACGCGGATCGCCAACCCAACCCACCTGACGTTGGCGTTCCGCTCTGTCGGCGGCCAGTCGTCACAAGGAACCACCAACACGCTGGTCGAGAGCCTGCCGAAAGGCGGCAAGGTCCGAAAGAACGGAAAGCTCGCCTTCGCCTACCCCGGCGGTCGAACCAAGAAGGTCGACTTTGGTCGTGGCCCCACGCTGACGATGGCGATTCCGTGGGGCGATCTCGTGACCGCCTATCACTCCACCGGCATCCCCAACATCGAAGTCTATACCGTCGTCCCCAAGAGCGCCGTCTGGGGCGCTCGGTTCAGCGGACTGATTCGCCCTCTGCTCGGACTTGGACCGGTGCAGCGCATGCTGAAGCGACGGGTGAAGAAGCTGCCCGCCGGACCGGACTCCGAGCAGCGCCAGACCGCGTTCACCCTGCTGTGGGGCGAGGTCCGTAACGCTGAGGGCGCACGTGCCGAGACGCGCCTGCGCACCTGCGAAGGCTACACGCTGACAGCGACAGCAGCCCTCGACATCGCACAGCGCATCGTCGCTGGCGACGTCCGCACCGGCTTCCAGACGCCTTCGAGCGCGTACGGCGCAGACTTTGTGCTGTCACTGCCAGGCGTCGAACGGACCGATCTGTAGCGACCGCGCGCTCAGACGGGTTTGTCGCGGCCGTAGGCAGGCTGGTAGATCTCCACGTTGATCCCACCAGGCATCTCCAGGTGGATCACGAGGCCGTAGCGCTGTTCGGTGATCTCATCGAGGAACTCCACGCCCCGCTCACGCATCTCGCGGACCGTCGTCTCGATGTCATCGGTGCAGAAGCTCAGATAGTGTGTGCCACTGTCCGGACTGCCCGGAAAGTTGGTGGGATGCACCCCGAGATCTGCTTTCGGTAGATCGAAGATGAGCCAGCCGCCGCCAACGTCGTAGGCAGGCAGCTGCATCTTATCGCGCAGAAACTCCCGCAGCTCCGTCGCCTGTGACGAGTAGAACATCCCGTGCATGCCTGTGATCATGTGCGCGTCCTTAAACGAGTGGGTAACGGGCCAGCTGAGCCGATCAGAATCGCACCAGATAGACCGCGCCGGCCAAGCTAAACATCTGTCGACCCGCCAGCAGCTTCTCAAGGTAGCGGATCAGCGCCCCGTGCTCGATGTGCCGTGCCACCTGGTAGAAGACCTTGACCGTCACCGCATCGAGCACCTCTTCGACGTGGGCCCGGCCTTCCTCGGGAGACGTCATCGTCTCCGCCCGGTCTAAGGCGGCCGTCAGCTCCGGGTGACTCAAGATCAAGAACTTCTGCGTCGCCTGTTGGGCGAGCAAGCGCATCACATAGGTCATCACATCGGGGGCGCCTGTCGGCTGAATGTGCATCCAATAGTGAATGGTGTAGTTGATGAAGTGACGATCGATCCGATCACCGACGACGGCCCGCGCGCGGTCTCGGCGCGCCTGGTAAACCTCCCACGCCTCCTTCGTCGTCAGCGCAACCTGTGGCGTCTCCGCCTGGGATGCAGCCTCCTCATGCGCGCGCTCGTCGTCACTCGCCGGCAAGATCTCGGCGAGCTTCGAGTACGACCGAATCACCTCGTCGGTCAGCTTCTTCCAGTTGCCACGGTTCATCCGCCCGGGTCGCGCGATCGCACGCGTGATCAACAGCGTCAGCGCGGCCGGCGTCTTGAGCGGCTCGAAGCGACGACAGATCTCCGCCCGTGCCGTGTCGTTTCGCAGCAGCGCCATCTCGCGCTCGACCGGCGCCGGATCGTAGTCGACCGTGTCCTTCTTGAGGACATCCGCCGTGCGCTTGGCAAACCACACCATGAGAAAGAGACGCTGCTCCAGCGTGTAGCGGTCGTCGCGCAGCAGCTCCACCATGAAGTCGCGCAGCCCCATCAGCAGCCGGAAGTAGGGCCGGATGTCGCGCGTGTCGATCGCGTCCTGGAGCCGGTAGCGCTCGATGTCGCCAAGATCGAGCGGCACCACGTCAACCGCATCCTCGCTGGCGATCAGCAACCGCGAGAGCTGCGGACAGCTCGGTGTCGCCGTCAGCTCCAGGTGGTCCCCAACGCGCTTGAGCTTCCGGGGATAGATCGCGCAGACATCTGGCAACATCTCGTGACCGAAGCCCGAGTGGATCTCACAGAGCCGCTCAGCGCTCATCAGCGGACACGTGTCGTCTTCTTTCCGGTGCCGAAACTGGTAGCGCTCGGGCTGACGCCCCTTTCGAGGAATCACCTTGATCGCCGCACCTAGCTTCGTCGCGACGGGCTTGTTTGACAGTGCCGCCGCCGCCCGCAGCTTTTGATAGCCCGCCGGGTCGATATCGACTCGCCAGCCATAACAACAGTGGTCTTCGCAGTCGGGCCCGATGCATCCAAACTCGGTCATGTACCGAAGTTGTGTGGGCTGTCCGGTCAGCTCGTCGCTCATGGCGCGAGCCTATCACGGCTCGCGCCACAACGCTGACGCCCCGAGGTAGAGAGCGCGAATCATGTTGGCTAGTCCGCCGGCGCGCAGTCTTCGGCATCCACGGTAACGGCACGAACACCCAAAAAAGTGACAAGCACGCCCGAACCAGTTCGAATCGGCGGCGGTGGAAACACATTCTGTGGAGACGAGGGGGACCAGATGATGAAGTGTGTCTTGATGACGAGCGCAGCCCTTTGGGCTTTCGCGGGCTTCACCGCGCCTGCCACTGCGGCCTGCGGCGACAACATCGTCGAGAGCGGCGAAGGCTGCGACGACGGCAACCTCTTCAGCGGCGACGGCTGCGACAGCGACTGCGTTGTCGAGGCGGGCGCGTATTGCGTGTCCGGCGAGCTCAGGACCGGCCGCACAGCCACCGATGTTGCGCCCAACAGCGCCCCTGACACGAACTGGTCGACCTCAGCCACACTCGGCGGTGCGACGGTCCCGGCTGTAGCAACCGACCCCTGCGCTACGGTCTGGGTCACGCCGCCCCCTGGCACCAGCTGGACGACTGCGGACTCGCTCTGCATGACCACCACGTCGGAGACCAACGTCTTCTTCGAAAACCGCTTCCACGTGGCCTTCGACGGCGTCACCCCACCCGACATCACCCTCGACATCTGGGCCGACAACCTCATCGACGAGGTCTACCTCAACGGCGTCGCGCTCAACCAACAGTTTGGCGGCTTCAACGGCGGCGCCGATCTCCTGACCCTCCCGGGTTCGTCCCTCATCAACGGCGAGAACGTGCTCGTGCTCGCCCACCGCAACACCCAAGCGCCCAGCGCGGCCAACCCGGGTGGCCTGCTCGTAGACGCGCCTCAGCTCGACCTCTTCGGCGGCTGCGTCAAGTGCGGCGACGGTCGCGTCAGCTTCGGCGAGACCTGCGACGACGGCAACAACGATGCCGGCGACGGCTGCGACGCCAGCTGCCAGGTGGAAGCAGACTGGGAGTGCTCCCCCTTCTCGTTTGACACCGGGCTCGACGCCACGGCGCTTGACGGCGAGACCCTCGGCGCCCTCGGCAGCCCCGACGGCTACTGGACGCTCACGACCGGCGCATCGACCAACCCCGCCAGCATCGTCGGCCAGTGCACAGCCTCGTGGTACCCCGGCCCCGGCGACGCCCAGTGGATCAGCCGACCTGGCTGTGGCGCAGGTCCAGCGGCGTGGGAGAGCACGCTCGCGACAAGCTTCCGTGTCGCGTCCGCCGAGTCGATCGCAAATGTCCGCTGGGAACTCGAAGTCTGGGTCGACAACGCCGTCAGTGAGGTCCGCGTCAACGGCACCCCGGTCGGTACAATCGGCGGCAACTTCAGCAGCCCCACCGGCACCATCTTCACCCTGCCTCCAGCCGCCCTCAGCGTCGGCATCAACACGCTCGAGCTCGACCTCGCCAACGCCGCTAGCACCACGGCGGGCCCGACGGACAACCCCGCTGGGCTGATCGTCCGCTGGCGTTCCGACGGCGTCATGACCCAGTGCTTTGGCTGCGGCGACGGCATCCTCAACGGCGACGAGACCGACGTCGACTGCGGCGCCGACTGCGCGCCGTGCAACGACGGCCTCGCCTGCACGCGCGACGACGACTGCGACAGTGAGAACTGCGACAACGGTGTCTGCGTGGCGCTGTGCACCGACGGCATCGAAAATGGCGACGAGACCGACATCGACTGCGGCGGGAGCTGTCCGGACTGCGCGCCCGGCCAAGGCTGCAGCGGTGGCGATGACTGCGACTCCGACGTCTGTGACAGCGGCACGTGTCAGGCGCCCAGCTGCAGCGACGGCGTCCTCAACGGTGCTGAGACCGACGTCGACTGCGGTGGACCCGACTGCGCGGACTGCCCGCCAGGGGACATGTGCGCGGTGCCCGGAGACTGCGTGTCGATGGTCTGTGACGCCGGCGTCTGCCAGGCGCCGAGCTGCACCGACGGCATCGAAAACGGCACCGAGACCGACGTCGACTGCGGGGGCCCCGACTGCCCGGACTGTGCCGACGGCCAAGGCTGCGACATCGCCAGCGACTGCGTGAGCTTGGTCTGCGATGCCGGCGTGTGCGCTGCGCCCGCGTGCAACGATGTCGTGCAGAACGGCAGCGAGACCGATGTCGACTGCGGCGGCCCCGATTGCCCCGCGTGTCCGACCGGCGAGATGTGTGCGCTTGCTACCGACTGTGAGGAGGGGGTCTGTGACTCGGGCATGTGCGTGCCGCCGGGGTGCGCCGACGGGGTTCAGAACGGCGACGAGACCGATCTTGACTGCGGGGGCAGCTGTCCTGGCTGCGACTTTGGCGAGTCGTGCATCACCGGCGACGACTGCGGCAGCGGACTCTGCGATCTGCTCGCGGTGTGCACGGCGCCCGACACCGACGGAGACGGCACCCTCGACCCCTTCGATCCCGACGACGACAACGACGGCGTGCTCGACGTCGACGAGCCGCCTGGCGACGCCGACAACGACGATGTGCCCAACGCACTCGACGCCGACAGCGACAACGACGGTATCCCGGATGCGCTCGAGGCGGGCGGCACGTTGCCGACCGGTGAGGACCTCGACCAGGACGGACTCGACGACGCGTTCGATCCTGACACCGGCGGCCAGCCTGTTGGTCCGCTGCCCGACACCGACGGTGACTCGCTGCCGGACATGCTCGACCTCGACAGCGATGACGACGGCGACCCCGACAACAGCGAAGCGGGTGATGCTCCGCCGACCGGACTGGACACCGACGGTGACGGGGTCGATGACGCTTTTGACCCAGACGAGGGCAACGCCCCCCTCGGCGAGCCAGACTTTGATGAGGACGGCCAGCCCGACGCGCTCGACGTCGACAGCGACAACGACGGCGTTCCGGACCTCGTCGAGAGCGGAGGCGTCGACGAGGATGGCGATGGCCAGATCGACAACCCAACCGACGAGAACATGGACGGCTTGGACGACACCGCCGCCGCTGCGCCGCCGGTCGTGCTCGATGATGACGACGACGGCCAACCCAACGACCTCGACCTCGACAGCGACAACGACGGCGTCCCGGACGTGGTGGAGGCTGGCGGAGACGACGCGGACGGTGATGGACTCATCGACGGCTTCACCGACGATGACAGCGACGGACTCGACGACACGGTCGCGGCCGACCCGCTGCCCAACACCGACACCGACGACGACGGTCAGCCAGACGCGCTCGACCTCGACAGCGACAACGACGGCATCCCGGACGTCACCGAGGCTGGCGGAGACGATGCTGGCGACGGAACCATCGACGGCTTCACCGACGACAACGGCGACGGACTCGACGACGCGACGGCAGCGACACCGCTGGCCAACCCGGACACCGACGACGACGGCCAGCCTGACGCGCTCGACCTCGACAGCGACAACGACGGCGTCCCAGACGTCACCGAGGCTGGCGGAGACGATGCCGACGGCGACGGACGGATCGACGGCTTCACCGACAGCAACGACGACGGGCTCGACGATGCAACCGCGGCCACGCCGCTGACCAACCCGGACACCGACGACGACGGCCAGCCCGATGCGCTCGACCTCGACAGCGACAACGACGGCACCCCTGACGTGATCGAGGCCGGCGGAAACGACACCGACGGCGACGGACTGGTCGACGGCTTCAGCGACAGCAACGACGACGGACTCGACGATGACACGGCTGCGACGCCGCTGCCCCTGCCCGACACCGACGACGACGGCCTCGCAGACTGGATCGACATCGACAGCGACGACGATGGACTGACCGATCTGATCGAGGCAGGCGGCGCCGACAGCGACGGCGACGGACGGGTCGACGGCTTCACAGACAGCAACGACGACGGGCTCCACGATCCGCTTGTGGGTGCAGCCCTTGAGCGGCCTGACACCGACGACGACGGCCTCGTTGACGCCCTCGACATCGACGCCGACGACGACGGCATCCTCGACAACGTGGAGGCCCAGCCAAGCGACGCGTTTGTCCCTGCTACCGGGACCGACAGCGACAGCGACGGCCTCGACGACGCTTACGAGTCGAGCCCGCTGACGGGCGTGGCGAGCGATGACGACGGCGATGACGACCATCTCGACACCGACTCCGACGGAGACGGCGTTGACGACCTCATCGAAGGCCATGACGCCGACCAAGACGGCGTGGCTGACCGTGCTCCTGCCAACACCGACGCCGATGGCGACGGTCTCGATGACGCTTTTGATCCCGATCAGGGCGGTGTCGCGGCTCCCACGCAGGACACAGACGAGGACTCCCTCCCCGACTGGCGCGATGTCGACGACGACGGCGATGGCATTCCGACCGCGGATGAAGACACCGAGACACCGGGCGACCTTGCCGCGAGCGACCTCGACGACGACGGGCGCCCGGACTACCTCGACCCGGATCAGCCCGTCGACCCGGTCGACGAGGACACCGACGGCGACGGACTCCTCGACAGCATCGAGGCCCTCGGCGGCACCGACCCGACCGACCCCGACAGCGATGACGACGGACTGTGCGACGGCCCCAACGACGTGGACGGCGTCTGCAGTGGCGGCGAGGACAACAACGCCAATGGCACCGTCGACGCAGGCGAGACCGATCCGAACAACCCAGACACCGATGAGGGCGGGGTCAACGACGGGACCGAGGTCCTGACCAACGGCACCGACCCGCTCGACGGCACCGACGACGTCGATGACGGCGGCCCGCTGCCGCCGAACCCGGAGCTGCTCGTCAAGGGCGGCGCAGGCTGTGCGGCCGCGACGCCGGCCCTTCCCGGGGCGCTGGCGCTTGTACTGCTGGTTGGTGTATGGCTGGCGGCGCGGGCGAGACGGCGTCAGATCACGGTCTAAGGCTGCCGGTCAGGACAGCGCGCCCGCTCGGAGAGATCTCATGAGCGGATTCGTGATTGTCACTGGTGGGGCTGGCTTTATCGGCTCGCACGTCGTTGAGCGGCTGCGAGCGCTGGGGCGCCGGGTCGTCATCGTTGACGACCTGAGCACGGGCCGGCGCGACAACATCGCCCAGTTCGATGACGACCCAGACGTGCGCTTGGTGGTTGCCGACGTGGCCGACCCGTCGATCGTCGCCACCCTAGCGGCCGAAGCTGAGCGCGAAGGCACGCCTGTCGACGCCATCATCCACCTGGCCGCCATGGTCTCGGTGACCCAGTCGATCGAGGAGCCACTCGCGGACATGCGCGTCAACGTAGGCGCGACGATCTTGGTCGGCGAGTTTGCACGCAAGCATGGTGCCGGCCACATCGTCTTTGCGTCATCGGCCGCCGTGTACGGCGACAACACCGACATCCCGCTCCGCGAGGACGCGCCGACCGCACCGCTGTGCCCCTACGCGACCCACAAGCTGACGGGCGAGAACCACCTCCGTTACCTGCAGCAGGTCCACGGTGTGACCGCGACAGCGCTCCGCTTCTTCAACGTCTACGGACCCCGGCAGGATGCGTCGAATCCGTACTCGGGCGTGATGACGATCTTTATGGACCGAGCCAAGCGCGGCGACCCCTTGTGGCTCTTCGGCGGCGGAAGCCAGACGCGGGACTTCGTGTACGTTGGCGACGTGGCGCGCGCGGTCGTGAAGGCCGCGCTAGACCGTGCGCCCTTTGGGCCGTTCAACGTCGGTACCGGGCGCGAAACCAGCGTCAAGCAGGTCGCCAACACCATCGCCGGGCTCATGCCGCACCCGGTCGAGCGCATCGACAAGCCAGCACGCGCCGGCGAGATCTTGCGGTCGCTGCCGGCGGTCGAGCGCGCCGCTGACGCGCTCGGGTTTCGAGCGGAGCTTGAGCTTATCGACGGACTCCGAGCGATGGTAGACCACGAGTGACCCCAAGGGTTTTCGCCCACAGCGCCGATGAAACCGGGTCTGTTACGGTGAAACGTGCCCCGGACCGCTAAATAGAACCCATTGATTCGGCCGGGAGGTTGCAGCCGCTTTAGTGGTCGGCTAGCTTCCGGCGCAATTGAGTTTTGGCCGCTGTCCAAGAGCGGGAACTCAACCCCAATCTCGAGCTAGGACTCATCGATATGAAGCGCTTCGCCCTCTCCTTGTCGCTCTTGTTGACGCTGCCCGTAGTCGCTTGTGGCGACGACGGCGGCAACGAGCCGGCCGACGATGCTCAGGTCGACACGTCGGCGGACACGACCGACACGTCGACGGACGACACGATGACCACCAATCCGCCGGAAGACACGACGACGACGAATCCGCCGGAAGACACCAACACGCCGCCGGAAGACACCAACACCGTCACGCCCGGCTGCGACCAGAGCGGCTTCACCGAGGCTGCGGCGAGCTTCGGCGAGCAGCAAGGGATCTTCCTCTACCAGGCCGCCAGCGCTCAAGCAGAGCCGGCCGACATCCTCCAGTTCGAGATCTACCCGGGCGAGCAGTTCGGCGGCGCCACGTCGGCTGGCACCTACGACCTCACCGGCACCAACTACGCCACGTGCGGCAACTGCGTGCTCGTTCGTACCCAGTGCAGCCAGGCAAGTGGCTGCGACAAGACCTTCTACGCCGACACCGGAAGCCTGGTGATCAGCGAGTGGGCGGAGGGTGGCAAGTTCAGCGGGCGTCTCGACGGCGTGACGCTCAAGGAAGTCACGATCGACAGCAACACGTTCCAGTCGACGCCCGTCGTCGGCGGCCAGACCTGGTGCCTCGACGGCTACACCTTCGACGTCGACGTCGCCGCGCCGCCAGAGGTTCCGATGGCCACCGAGCCCGCCGCGCTCGAGCGCGTCGAGGCCGGCAACGGCGACCTGCTTGGCAACAACATCGCCAACTTCTCGCTGCCCAACTGCAACGGCGACATGGTCGCTCTGCACGACAGCCCTGCGACCACCAAGGCCATGTGGCTGATGGGAACGGCCGGCTGGTGCACCGCCTGCGAGGCGTTCCTGCAGCAGTTCGTCGCCGACCATGGCGGCAGCCTCTCGCGTGAGATCATCACCGCACAGACGCCCGGTCTGGACATGTACATTATCCTCGCGGAGAACCAGCAGAGCGCGCTTCCGACGGCCGACTACTGCACCGCCTACGCCGAGGCGAAGAACATCGATCCGGCCATGGTGCTCATCGACAACAACCCCGCGGGCTCGCAGATTGCGCTGACGATGGCTCCTGGCTTCGGTCTCGACGTCAACGGCATGGCAACCACCTGGACGGCGATGAACCCGTACCTCGAGGTCAGCGGCGAGACGGTCACGACGGGCTTCCCGTGGAACGCGCTGCTGCGCGGCTCCAACATGGAGTACGTCTGGATTGACACGGTCTCCCCCGCGGACTTCAACTCCGCCATTGGCGGACTGCTCGCCGAGTAGTCTCAGCGACCTGACCGAGGGGGCGCGGCCGGCTGGTCGCGCCCCTTTTTTTTGCGGTTGGGACGACGACAGCGCGCGACGGCGCCAAGCGTCACGACCCGCTGAACTCGACCTCCAATGAAGTGCTGTCTATAGTCCCGGCCGTTGGGAGCGAAGGGGTATCCGATGATGAGATGGATCGTAGTAGTTGGAACACTGGCTGTGACGATGTCGCTGATGGCGGCTTGTGGTGACGACGACGGCGACGGCACGGACGCGGTCGCCGACGCTGGCGATGACACCAGCCCGCCCGTGGACCCCGACATGATCGATGCAAGCTGCACCCTCGCTGACTTCGCGCCGCCCGCATGCACCGATCCGACCATCACCAATATCGCGGCGACGTCGCAAGCGCACATCGTCCAGCCGGAAGCCATCAGCTACACCACGTCTCCGCCCTCATCGGGTCCACATCGTCCGGCGTGGGCGAAGTGGGGCGAGTACGACTTCCTGCCGCCGCAGCGGTGGCTCCACAACCTTGAGCACGGCGGCGTTGCCCTCCTCTACCACCCGTGCGTCGATGCGTCGGTGGTGGACGAGCTCCGCGCGGTCGCCGCGGCCCAGGCGGACGACGACACCGGTGCGTTCCGCTACACGCTCACGCCCTACGCCGACCTACCCACCGCGGTTGCTGTGGTCGCCTGGGAGTGGTCGTACGAGGCCGAGTGCGTCGATGCGGCCGCCATCAAGACCTTTATCGACGACCACTACCGGCAGGCCCCCGAGGACTTCGCCCAGGACGGCTCGTACAGCACCGGCTGGCTGAGCCGCTAGCAGCGTTCGGACCGAATGGCGGCGGTGACAATTCAAGCGGGCTAGCCCGGGCTAGCCCTACAGGTCGCGCCACTCGAAGTCGCCGTCGGACATGAAGACGCCGAGTGCCTCGCCGAAGATGACGTCGCGATGCACCAAGCCAAAGCGGCGGCCATCGAGCGAGTTGCCGCGGTTGTCGCCCATGACCAAGTAGTGCTCGGCCGGAATGAAGGTGGGCCCAAAGTCGGGTCCGCCGCCGTGAGCGAAGGACACTGGATGGGGTCCCGTGTCGAGGTGCTCGATCCAACCGCTTGACGTAGGCGTGACCGGCACGGCTGCGCCGTCGAGCAGGAGTCGCCCGTCACGGACAGCCACTGTGTCTCCGGGTACCGCAACCACGCGCTTGACCAGCGTCACGCCATCGACCGGCGACGTCAGGACGACAACGTCGCCGCGAACGGGGTCGGAGAACTCTGCGAGGTCGCTTGAGGTCAGCGGCAAGCGGACGCCATACGAGAGCTTAGAGACGAAGATGCGATCCCCGGGAACAACCGTCGGCTCCATGGAACCCGTCGGAACGAGGTAGTGGTCCGCCAGCGACGTACGCACCGTAAAGACCAGCATGATCGTGACGCCGAGAGAGATGATGAAGCGCTTCGCAACGCTGCTTGGGCGCGACGACCTAGAAGTCGGTGAGTGAGTCTGCGACATCGAACCTCCGAACGGCAGCGAAGATGCGTCACCGGCGCTGCGTGTCTTGCTGAAGCTTCCAGCCAGACGCAACTCGGCCTACCATGGCCGAACGGTGGGACTCGCTCACCTATTCCCACGGCGCCCTGCTGGAGACGCTCATGTTCGATGATTGGCGGTCCGAGCTCGACAAGGCTGACGATGAGCGCCAACGCGCGAAGCTCAACCGTGCTGTCATCCGCCGCGCTGTTGAAGACCGCCGACAAGCGGGGACGTTTCACACCCGAGACATCGTGAGTGATCGCCGCGTGATTGAGGGCCACCCAAGGCTCGCAGGGCAACCGCGCTTTCAGGACTGGGTCGATAGCTTTCTCCGGCTTGAGGCGCCGTTCTGGGACCTTCGCGGCCCTCTGCCCGGCCACCCGGCGTGGGGCAACCGCTGGGCCTTCCGGTCGGCGTCCAGCGCGTGACCGGCGGCCCGCACGCTGCCGCCGAGCCAGAAACGAGCCGTCAGCGCTGCGAACACACGGACAACAAGCGGGTGACGGGGCCGGTCTACGTCTGATAGACGTCGGACGGATCGCAACACGGAGGCGCCAGCATGGACACAACACTTACGGTGCTGCAGTGGGTCTTGGCTCTGCTCTTCTTGATGGCGGGCGCAAACAAGGCGTTTCGCCCGATCGCCAAGGTTGCCGAGCTCGTGCCAGCGGCGAGCGAGCGACCGGGCTTCTTCCGGTTTCTCGGCTATGCCGAGATCCTTGGCGCCATCGGGCTCGTCCTGCCGATGCAGCTTTGGATCTTGCCGTGGCTCACGGTCATCGCCGCGCTAGCGCTGGGAATCATCATGGGCGGAGCCGTTCAGGTTCACGCGAAAGCGCGAGAGCATGGGCAGATGGTCTTTTCGGTGGTCGTGCTCGTGCTGCTCTGGTTCATCGCCTACGGTCGGTGGCCGCTGATGACGCTGATCTAGCAGGATCCCCGCCATGGCACCCGACGCACGCTCGCTCATCCGCCGTCTCAAGCACATTCGTGCTGTCTCCGCCGGCCTGACCCTTGCCGAAGACTGGGCGATTCGCGCGCGCGCCCGTGTCGACCCGAACCGCTCGACGCCACGCAACCCTGTCCTCAGCAGCCAGCAGCGTGACCTCTTGGTGCCGCTCTTACGCGACGGCTACGTTGTGATCGACGGCTACTGGGACCAGGCCCGCTGCGCATCCGCCCGACAAGCCATCGATGACCACATCCAGCGCCACCCAGACCGCGTCTGGCGCTGTCCCATGGGCGCCGACCATCGCCTCCACGGCTTCGACCGCGTCCACGCGCCTACCCAGGCGCTCTTTCGAGATCCAATGCTCCACGGCGTGGCCGAAGCGGTCGCCGGGCACCGGGTCGTCAACGGCTTCACCTTGGGAGCGCGCCTCGACGCCACGCCAGGCAACCTCGGCTCAGGTCAGGGCTGGCACCGCGATGGCATCACCCAGTACGTCAAGGCGCTGCTCTACCTCAGCGATGTCGACGCCGACCACGGACCGTTCCAGCTTGTCCGTCACACACGGACCCTGCGCGAGCAGGTATCCCGCATCCTGGAGTCAGGCCTGCAGTTCCGGCAGATCGCCTTCACCGACGCCGACATCATGCGCCTCGAGCGTCGCCACCCAGGGTCCGTCACCACCTTCACGGGCTCGGCCGGCACCTTGGTCTTGGCCCTCACGCGTCACATCCATCGCGGCAAGCCCATCGCCCGCGGCCACCGCTACGCGCTGACCAACTACTACTTCTCGGAGTCGTCGGTCGGCCCTGCTCTCGCCGACTACTACGACCGACAGGTGACGTTTGCCGACGGCGGAAGCTTCGACGTCGACACCGTCAGAGCTTTCGAGCCTTCGCACCGCAGCAGCTGAAGCTCCGCGCTCGGCATCGGGGGTAACACTCTTAACCAGGAGCGGAATTCAGACGAGAGCGCCCGAAGGTTGTGTTGAACACGGCTTGCCCTTATGGTCCGCGCCCCCGAAAGAGGCGGCGCCGCCGACGGCTCTCTCGGTCGGAATTCGTTAGTTTGTTCAGCAGCTTCTGCTGTTCTGCAGGTCGAGGATCAGATGATGTTCAGGTTTCACCCCTGGGTTTTAGTCCCCACTCACGCTCTGCTTGTTGTGCTCTTGAGCCTGACCACCGGCTGCCGCGACGACCTCGACCCCGATGGGGGGCTATCCCAGGTTGGCGACAACCCGCCGGTCCTCGATTTCTGTGCTGCGGTCGAGCGCCCCTGCAGCGACGAAGGGATTCGCGTTTGCGAGAACGGCGGTGTGAGCACCTGCACCGAGGTTGGCGACTGCCTAGAGTGGTCCCTGCCGACCGGCTGTGATCCGGGTAGCGTCTGCGACTCGGGGATGTGTGTCGGCGGTTGCCCCGCTCAAGAGTGCACGGTCGCCGGCGCGACCCGCTGCAGTCCGAGCAACGCATCGGTGGTGGAAGTCTGCGACGACCCGGATGGTGACGGCTGTCTCGGCTGGACCCAAGGCAACATCTGCGAGGGCGGCCTGGTCTGCGCGGACGGGAGCTGCCAGTCCGACTGCAGCGACGAGTGCCTTAGCGGGCAAGCCACGTGCTCCGATGGTGCGGTCGTGACCTGCGACGAGCATGACGGCGACGGCTGCCTCGAGTTCGGCGGCGCAGAGACATGCGCGTCGGGTTTCTGCGCTGCAGGCGCGTGCGTGTCGGAGTGCGTCAACGAGTGCGAGGTGATCGGGCTGGTCGTGTGTGACGGTGATGGACTGACCACGTGCGTTGAAGGCGGCGACGGCTGCCTGCGATGGGGCACTAAAACCTTGTGCCCCGAGGGCGAGAGCTGCTCGGCCGGCGCCTGCTCGGCTGGCTGCATCGACGAGTGTGAAGCAGGATCGACCGAGTGCGGCGGCGGCGGCGTGCGCACGTGCAGCAACAGCGACAGCGATCCGTGCACCGAGTGGTTGCTGCCGACACTCTGCCCCGCGGGCACCACGTGCAGCGCTGGCGAGTGCGCGATCGACTGCGTCAACGAGTGCACGATCATGGACGCGACCCAGTGCGACCCTCAGGGCGTCCTGGTCGAGACCTGCGGCGAGTTTGACGGCGACCCCTGCCTCGAGTGGTCACCGACCGAGTTCTGCGACGTTGGTCAAGGCGAGACATGCAGCGGCGGGAGCTGCTCGATCGTGTGCAGCGACGAGTGCACGCTCAACCAGCGGCGCTGCGCGCCAGGGCTCAGCAACCAGGTTCAGATCTGCGCGAACGGTGATGCCGACCCGTGCACGGAGTGGGTCGACGGCAAAGACTGCGGCTTGGACGACCAGCTCTGCTCCATGGGCGAGTGCGCGGCCAACTGCACCGACGACTGCGCGGCCGCCGGAGCGGTGGTGTGCGTCGGAAACGCCCAGGCGAACTGCGGCAACTTCGACGGCGACAGCTGCCTCGACCTCGGCACCGCCGTGGCCTGCGCCTCGTGGGAGCAGTGTGGCAACGGTATCTGCAGCCAGAC
This sequence comes from uncultured bacterium, assembly GCA_938040325.1. Classification (GTDB taxonomy): domain Bacteria; phylum Myxococcota_A; class UBA9042; order PHBI01; family PHBI01; genus CALHXW01. Next base: position 36,821 of record CALHXW010000170.1, read on the forward strand.
GCAGCCGCCGGCACAGCTCAAGATCTCCGAGCTCCTCTACAACGGACCTGGCGTCGACACGGAGGTCTTCATCGAGCTCTTCGGTCCCGCAGGAACCAGCCTCGACGGGTTCCGCTTGGTGGCGGTGGACGGTGGCACAGGCGACACGACCGGCCAGCTCGCGCTCGACGGCGTCATCGACTTTGACGACTACTTCGTCATCGCCCATCCCACCGCGAGCCAGGCGCTGCTCAGCACCGCCGACCAGCTCTCCGACTTCGCCAACCTCGAGAACGGACCCGACAGCCTGCGGCTCGTCTGGGGCAGCATCGTGGTCGATGCGGTTGGGTACGGCGAAGGGTTCTCCGGCGGGTTTGCTGGCGAGGGTAACCCGGCCGTCGGCGCGAGCGCAGGACAGAGCATCACCCGCGACGCCATGGTGACCGACACCGACGACAACTTTAGCGACTTCAGCATCGCCGAGCTCCCGACGCCAGGCGCGCCGGGCGCAACGGTCGTCACGCCGTCGGTCCTCGGCGATCTTCTGTTCACCGAGTTCATGGCCAACCCCGCCAGCCCCATCAGCGACGCCGTGGGAGAGTGGCTTGAGATCCACAACCCGTCGAGCACCACCTCCTACAACATCGCTGGCTGCACGCTGTTCGGCAGCAATGGCAAGTCGTACCAGTTTGGCCAAGACCTCGTGATTGCGCCCCAAGAGTTCATCTCGGTGGCGTCGAGCAACGCGCCGGGCTTCTTTCCAGACCACGTGATGAACAACTTCAGCCTGACCAACAGCGGCCAGGACGTCACGCTGGTCTGTGGACCGAACGGCACCCTCATCGACGACGTCTTCTGGACGAGCAACGCAACCTCTGGCGTCGCGCGAAGCCTCGATCCCGACAACTTCGATGCCTGGGCGAACGACCCGCAGAGCGCGTGGTGCGACGCGGTCACGAGCTACGCGCTCGACAACTTCGGCACACCCGGCGAGCCGAACCCGTCGTGCACGCTCTACACCGACAGCGAGGGCACCTCCAACCCCGGCATCTGCAACAACTCCAGCGGCCAGTGGAACAACTTCACGTTCACCGACGCACCTGCAGCGACCGCCGACGCGACCATGACCTTTGAGTGGCGCGCTGGATTCTGCGCGATTGGCATCTCTGGGCTGTCCAACGTCGCCTTTGAGATCGACGTTAGCGGGACCTGGCAGCCCCTGGGGACGTTCACGTTCAACAACGCGTTCAACACCTGCAACTGGCTCGACGACACGCTCACCATCCCTGCTGCAACGATCAACGCCGCCATCACCAGCGACGACAAGATCCGCATGCGCTTTGCCATCGACACAGGCTGCTCCACGACGCTGGGCGCCTGCGCTGGATTCGGCAACTGTGCCAAGAACCTCGAGCTCTCCTACCCGCTGTAGTGAGAAGCGCGCTTCGCAGACCGAGCGAACGCTCGGTGGCAGTTTCTGCCGATGCGACGACCTCGCCCAGACCGGATTCGTTTAAAAACAGCACCTTAGGCGTTTCCGTCGATCTGGCACGCCGCTTGCTTCCTCCCTAGGCATCTGAACTCCCGCCTAAGGACCGACCATGTTCGGCAAGCGAATCAAGCTCTACATCTTTGGCCCCATGCTGCTGCTTGGGCTGCTCCTCTTTGCCCTCGCGTTCGGCTCAGGGCTCTCGATGATGCTGACCAAGTTCGTGGAGCCGACCGCACCGTCGGCGCTGCCGTTCCTTGCGCTCAGCGCTGGACTCGGCGTCACCCTCTTCGGCCTCGCCAAGGTTGCCGAGCTCGACGACGACTGACGCTGCAAGGCGCTCTTGTCGAGCCGCGCGTGAACGCGTCGCCCTCTCATGCACGCGGCACAGCCAACACGCGTGCGTCGCCCGACGGCCTGTGACCCTGCAGGTCGTCGGGCGACATCCAGTCCGGCCTGCCACAGCCCAAACGCTGCGCGCGCGTTGGCTTTTGCACGACCGGTTGGCGACGCACGATCGGTGAGTATGTTGCGAGGCGCCTCTCACACACACGCCCGGAGCTACCCATGGGTTGGACCAACGCAGATCTCTCCTCGCAATCCGGCAAGACCTTCGTCATCACCGGTGCCAACAGCGGCATCGGCTATGAAGCAGCCAAGCAGCTCTGTGCCCAGGGCGCGCGCGTGCTGATGCTCTGCCGCAACCAGACGAAAGCAGAGGCCGCCATCGCGGCCCTCAGGTCCGACGTCCCGAGCGCCCAGGTCGAGTTCATCGCTTGCGACTTGGCCGATCTGAAGTCCGTGAGCGCCGCAGCGGACGCCGTGACCGCCGCCTGCCCTGACGGCATCGACGCCCTCATCAACAACGCGGGGGTCATGGCGCTGCCGCGCTGGGAGACCAAGGACGGCTTCGAGATGCAGCTCGGCACCAACCACCTCGGTCACTTCGCCCTGACCGGCAAGCTCATCGACGGTGTCGAGCAGCGCAACGGCCGCGTCGTCAACGTCAGCAGCATGGCGCACAAGATGGGCAAGATGAACTTCGACGACCTGATGGGTAAGAAGCGCTACACAAAGTGGGGCGCCTACGGACAGAGCAAGCTCGCCAACCTGCTCTTCACGTTTGAGCTCAATCGCCGCCTCGTCGCGGCCGGCAAGCAGGCGCGTGCCTTGGCATCGCACCCCGGGTACTCACGCACCAACCTCCAGTACGCCGACAAGAGCATGCCGATGAAAGCCATGATGAAGGTCATGGGCGGCATCGCGCAGTCGGCCGAGAAGGGCGCGTGGCCTGCAATGCAGGCGGCCTGCGACCCCAACGCCCAGGGCGGCGACTACTACGGCCCGCAGAAGCGGATGGAGTTTGTGGGGCCGTCCGGCCCTGCCAAGGTGAAGTCCCATGCCCGCGACCAAGCGCACGCAAAGCGGCTTTGGGAGATCTCTGAGCAGCTCACGGGCGTGAACTTCGGCATCTAGCGGGCTCGGTGCTCAAGGAGCGAGGACCGAGCCTATCGGGATAAGTGACCGACGCTCGCGACGCTGAGCACCGGTTCAATTCCCCGTAGAGGCAGGTGGGAAGCCATCTGATCGGTGCTCTAGCAGCGTTGCCGGGAAATGCAATTCCCGATGACTTCGTGATGCGCACCACTGGACCAACGATCTCGAGATCACTCAGGAGCTGCGCCCCTGCAACCCGCGCTGAGGTTTCCTCTCGTTCGCTGCCCCAGCAGCACGCCTCACTTCGTCCCGAAAA
>CALHXW010000171.1 GCA_938040325.1 uncultured bacterium
CCAGCGGACGCCGCTGGCAAGCACATCGCCTTCGCCTCGCTCGAAAACAGCGCTTGATTTGGGGCTAGTTTCGAGCGAGGCGAACGAGGTGCGCATCACACCGGCGTGGGGCGGACGACGGCGATGCGTGCATCGTCGAGTCCGAGTGAGCGCAGCGAGCGCCCCGACGCCGCTGTGATGCGTAGATCGAACGCCGCAGCCGGAAGTAGCGCTTGTTTTAGGTCTAGACCTCGGCGCATTGTGGCGCCGGGGTTTTTCAGTAGAAGGGCGCTCGGTGACGCGCGACGACACGCCCCTGCGACCGCGTTAGGTTTCTTTCGCTCGTCGCTCGTGGCACACGTTTGACAGGGCGGCGGCGCTTGGCTGCCGGGCTCGTCCGGCACTTGCCTGCTGTGCAGCACAGAGAGGAGACCTCACCATGCGCGTTCGACGAAGTGTTGCTGCTGCTGTGGCTGTCGCCGCTGGCTTTTGGCTAACGACGGGCTGTGACAGCGGCGGCGCCGAGGCGGCCGACCAGGTGGGTAAGCCGCAGCCGCCACCACTGGCGGATCTCGCAAAGTCAGACAGTGCTGACGTGGTTATCGAGCACGAGCGGGCTGAGCTCAACACGGTGGTAGAGGCCGAGCTCGAGGCGAGTGCCTGGGTGCACGCGTGGCCTGTGGTCTTTAGCGGCCCGGCGACGCTGAAGCTTGAGACGTTCCCGGACGTTGATGTCGACACGGTTTTGGCCGTTCAGGCTTGGGATGACGCGGTCGGCTCTTGGGGCCCCGTCATCGCCGAAAACGATGACAACCCCGACGATGTCTCTGGGGCGTCGTTGCTCTGGGTTGACGTGGACGCAGGGCGCTATCAGATCACGGTGCGTGGGTACCCGGAGCTTTCGGCCGAAGGGGGCTTTGCCCTCGAGATTCGCTGCGACGGCGACGGCTGCGTGGTGCCGACAGAGGTCCCGGCGCCCGTGCCCGACGCCACCCCTGTGGTGGCGTCCCTCGAAGGTCATCCGGCTCATGGCCTGAGCGCGGACTTCAGCGCGTTCTTGGACGCTGCGGGCTACGACCGCGCAGCGCTGGCGCGACAGGACGTGGCCGGCGGCAGCTTTGGCGGGCGCGTGGACGCCGCACAGGCGCTGACCCGTCAGCCGGTGATCTTTGTGCACGGCAACGCCGATCGGGCGCTTGGCGGTCCGCTCGGTGGCTGGAGCGTCAGCGTGGAGGCCTTCTTGGCCGCTGGCTATACGTCCGCGGAGCTCTACGCAACCACCTGGGGGCCGGCAGACGCCTCCAGCGCAGCGCTGCAGTATCACTCTCGCGAGCATCTGACGCAGGTCCGACGCTTCATCGAGGCAGTCCTTGAGTACACCGGCGCCGCCAAGGTCGACGTCATCGGTCACTCGATGGGGGTGACGTTGGCTCGAAAGGCCATCGAAGGCGGGAGCGGCAGTGACGCCCTCGCTGGGGGCGACTACGAGCTTGGAGACGCGCTGACTGACCGCGTCGACACGTTTGTCGGAATCGCAGGCGCCAACCAGGGACTGACCGCGTGCTGGGTGACCGGACCAACGACGCCGACGTGCGGCGCGACGAATGGCTTCTACCCCGGCCAGGCGACATTCTGGGGCTCCGTCGTCGGGCGATCGGCTTTCCTCACAGCACTCAACGAGCGTGAACGGACCGAGGGAGACCACATCTACAGTATCTGGTCCCGCGACGACGAGCTCGTGGGCTCGGGCGGCATCGTTTGGGGAAGCGCGACGTCAGCGATTGCTGGCGAGGACGGCAGCGTTGTCCTCGACGGTGGCGAGGGGCACCTCGAGACCAAGTCACTGACGGCGGGCGTGCAGCTCGGCTTGGTCACTGAGCAGCGAATCGCCGACCGCTAACTGCGAGGGTGTCACGGATGGCCGCTGCGAGTGCGATGGCGTCGCCACGCGGCACCAGCACATCAGCCACGACCGGGCCGGCACCACGGCGGGTGGCGATCACCGGGATGCCTGCGCGCGTTGCTGCCGTCACTTCCGGCGCATAAGACTCGCACCATGCCGGCGCGAGCACGGCGTCGACGCCATCGAGCGATGCCACGCGACCGTGGGCCGTTCGGACATGAGGCCGAGCCAAGAGGTGCGGCGGCTCGGCACCGGGACCGCCGCGAGCAAGAAGCTCGGCGCCGACGGCTTCAGCGGCATGCACGGCCGCCACAACGCCGTTTCTACCGGTGGCGAGGCCCGCCAGGAGAAGACGTGGACGGTCGTGAGCAGGTCGCCTGACGATGGACCTGACGCGCAAGGATGGCGGGTCCAAGACGTCAGCGCAGAGACCTTGGTCGTGGCGATACGCAGCTGCAAAGTGCCCGCGAACTCGCCGCGTGTCCGCGAGGAGCCACTCCGACTCCTGCCGAACGACGACCGAGTGCGGGGCGCGGTAGCGCTTCAGGAAAGGAAGGCCCGGTAAGGCACGAGCCGCATCGTCGAGGTCCTCATGGATGCCGCGCAGAGCGGGGAGGTCTTCGACGAGGGTCCGGTGGACATCACGCTCGGCGGCCGTCGCGAGCGTGGTGCGCGCAGCAAGGCTTTGGCACACGACTTCCCGGGTCGAGGCGGGAAGCCAGCGTGCAACGGCCCGATCGAACGCCATGCGGTAAGCGAACCGAAAGCGCATCTGACGCTCCACCCGGTCGCCGCTGTAGATCCGTCGAGCGAGCCGCAGCGCAGCGAAGCCCGGCAGCCGAACAACCCGGTGGGGAAGGCGCTCGGCCGCGCCGCGCGGCATCCACGGCGCCACAAGTGTGAGAGGTCCGCGGGTCGCGTAGTGCGCCAGGGTCGGCTCCAGCCAGGAGCCTGGTTCGGAGGCACAGATGACGATCATCGCACGGCTCCGAGCCGCGTCAGGCGAGCAGGGCGCGCATGGCAGTCGGTCTCATCGCATGTCAGGCAGCTGCGGCGACGACCGACCGGCCCGAGGATCCGTCGCCGGTTCTCGGCGATCACCTCACGCTGGCCGCCGACGCGGCGGGTGACGCGGTTGAGTCGGTAGTGTGCCCCCGCCGAGTCGCGGACCACACGTTCATCCACCATCTCTAGCTCAACGCTCGGCGCCGACCGCTCGCCATACGCTTCGATGATGAGCAGGTCGGTCGCTCCGTCGCGCTCCACAAACACCGCAAGCCGTGTCGCTGCCGTGGGCGCGACTCGGAGGTCCACGTGGGGCCAAAAGACCGTCGCGTCGAGGCCCCAGACGGCGGCATCGGCCGCGGGTGGGATGGCCTCAAGGGAGTGCCCGTGGCGCTCGACGATGGTCCAACCGAGGGCCACGGCAACCTCAAAGAGCGCGTTGGAGAGAAGGCAGACACCGCCGCCAACCGCGGGCACCACGCAACCTCCGCGAAGCTCCATGCCGTAGCGGTAGCCGTCGGCTTCGCTGATGCGTCCTAGCGTCCGCCAGAACGACAGCGGCTGGTTTGGCTCGAGCACGAGCCCGTCGAAAGCGCGGGCGGCGAGGCGGACGTTGTGTCGCTTGCCAGCTTCGAAGAGCGGGTGCGCGTCGGCGTCGGAACGGGCGATCGGCACTGCATGGCGGTAGATGAGGTGATCATCGGATGTGCGGGGGCCGGTCTCGGGGCGCGGAAAGCGGTCGCCCTCCAGCCGCCAACGGACAAGGCGAACCGCCTGGCGTGCCCGGACCCTTAGCTGCCGCCAGGCGATCTGGCCCGGCGAGTGTGAAGCGAGTGTCGCGGTCTGTGCGTGTTCGCTTGCCATTGCTGCATCCCCCTTAAGGTCTCGATCGGTTGGACAAACAGCCCAACGAACGGGGGCACGCTGCGATTTCACGGCGTGGGGGTGAGGACCGCACGGGGGCGAGTTTCGTCGTAGAGCAATGGCCGTTGATCGTGCTACGTGACAGCCAACGAGGAGGCCCGACCATGAGCGACAAACCGACCATCATTTACACCCACACCGACGAGGCGCCAGCCCTGGCGACGTACTCGTTCCTTCCGATCGTCAAAGCGTTTGCGGCCCATGCCGACGTCAACGTCGAGACGCGCGACATCTCGCTCGCGGGCCGGATCTTGGCCAACTTCTCCGACTACCTCAGCGACGCACACAAGACGCACGATGCGCTCGCCGAGCTCGGTCGCCTGGCACTCAAGCCGGAAGCCAACATCATCAAGCTGCCGAACATCAGCGCCTCGGTGCCCCAGCTCAAGGCCGCTGTGGCCGAGCTGCAAGCGAAAGGCTACGCGCTTCCTGACTACCCGGAAGACCCGTCCAACGACGAAGAGCGCGCCATTCGGGCTCGCTACAACAAGGTCAAGGGAAGCGCCGTCAACCCGGTCTTGCGCGAAGGCAACTCCGACCGCCGAGCCCCGAAGGCGGTCAAGGCGTTCGCCCGCAACAACCCCCACCGAATGGGCGCGTGGACCAGCGACACGCTCTCGCATGTTGCCACGATGTCCGGCGGCGACTTCCGCCACAACGAGCAAGCGGTGACCATCCCGGCCGCCACGACCGCACGCATCGAGCACGTCGCCAAGGACGGCTCGGTCACGGTCCTCAAGGACGGAATCGCGCTCCTTGAAGGCGAGATCCTCGACGGCACCTTCATGAGCAAGCAGGCGCTTCTGAGCTTCCTTGACGCTCAGATCGCCGACGCCAAAGCCAAGGGCATCCTGTTCTCGCTGCACATGAAAGCCACGATGATGAAGGTCAGCGACCCCATCATCTTCGGCCACGCCGTGCGCGTGTTCTTCAAGGACGTCTTCGCCAAGCACGCATCGGTGCTCGACGAGCTGGGGGTCGACGTCAACAACGGCTTCGGCGACCTCCTTGAGAAAATCGCGACGCTGCCCGCCGACCAGCGCGCAGCGATCGAAGCCGACATCGACGCGGCCTACGCGAACGGCCCGGGCCTGGCGATGGTCGACTCCGACAAGGGCATCACCAACCTGCACGTGCCCAGCGACGTCATCATCGACGCCTCGATGCCGGCCATGATCCGCACGTCCGGCAACATGTGGAACAGCGAGGGCAAGCTCCAGCAGACCAAGGCGACAATCCCCGACAGCTCCTACGCGGGCGTCTACCACGAGGTCTTCGAGTTCTGTAAGACGCATGGTGCGTTCGATCCAGTCACCATGGGCAGCGTCTCCAACGTCGGGCTGATGGCCAAGAAGGCCGAGGAGTACGGCTCGCATGACAAGACCTTCGAGGTCGCCGCAGACGGTGCGATCCGCGTGGTCGACGCCAGCGGCAACACGCTGATCCGTCATGACGTCCAGGCGGGCGACATCTGGCGCGCATGCCAAGCCAAAGATGGTCCGATTCGCGACTGGGTCAAGCTCGCTGTGACGCGTGCTCGCGCCACGGGAACGCCTGCGGTGTTCTGGCTCAACGAGAGCCGTGCCCACGACGCTGAGCTCATCAAGAAGGTCCACACCTACCTTGGCGACCACGACACCGAAGGGCTTGAGATCCTCATCAAGTCACCGGTCGATGCGACGCGTTTCTCGCTCGAGCGCATCAAGAGGGGCGAGGACACCATCTCGGTCACCGGCAACGTGCTGCGCGACTACAACACCGACCTCTTCCCAATCCTCGAGGTTGGGACCAGCGCCAAGATGCTCTCGATCGTTCCGCTGATGAACGGCGGCGGCCTCTTCGAGACCGGTGCCGGCGGCTCCGCACCCAAGCACGTGCAGCAGTTCGAGAAGGAAAACCACCTGCGCTGGGACTCGCTCGGCGAGTTCTTGGCCCTCGCTGTGTCCTTCGATCACGTGGCGACGCGGTTTGATAACCCGGCCGCCAAGATCGTCGGCGACGCCCTCGACGAGGCGACGACCAAGTACCTGCTGACCAACAAGTCGCCGTCGCGGAAGGTGATGGAGCACGACAACCGCGGCAGCCACTTCTACCTGGCGCTCTACTGGGCCCAAGCGCTCGCCGAGCAGTCCGACGACAAGGCGCTCGCCAGCCACTTTAGTGGCGTAGCGGAGACACTCGGTGGGCTTGAGGCAACGATTGTCGAGGAGCTCAACTCGGCTCAGGGACCGGCGATGGACATCGGCGGATACTTCATGCCCGACCCCGACAAGGCCACCGCGGCCATGCGTCCCAGCGCCGCGTTCAACGCAGCAGTCGCAAAGATCTAAGGCGCCGCTCCGTGCCGGTGGACTCGAGTCACCGGCACGGGTCGGGTGTCTCCGCGTCACACGTGAGGCTCTTGGGTGAGCATGACAGGCCGAGGTCTGGGCAGCCGACCTCGGGTGAGCACGCGGGTCGCAGGAACAGCTCTTGTTGGCCAATTCCGGTCTGCTTTTGGAAGAGGCGCTCCTGACGAAAACGACTCAGCTCCGCCTCCGGCTTGAGCACGAACTTGCCCGTGACCTGTCCAAGCTGCTCGTCCATTTGCCGCAGGCGAAGCGTCTCAACAACCGCACGCCAGTAGCCTGGGCCCGTGTGCAGGAGCTCGCGAAAGATGCGCGTCACACCGTCGGGATCTGAGTTGACGCTGAGTTCTGGCGCAAAGAGGTAGTGACCACCCGAGCGGCACGCGATGTCGAGCTGTTCGGGGTCCGGCCCCTGACGTGACACGTCGATGTGCAAAAACGACACGCGCAGTGGGGTGCCGCCGGGCTGCTGGCCTTGCGCGACGAGCTCGCGGACGTGCTCGACGTCCACAGTGTTTGCGCACGGCAGACCGCAGTCCCCAGCGTCGGGTGGCGGGCAGTCGTCCGGTCCGCCGGTCACAACGACGAGATCGACGCGCTCGAATCTGCTGCTGAGGCTGGCCAGAGCTCCGTGCGTCTCAGCTAGCGCGGTCCACAGGTTTGAGCGGCCTTCGAAGCTCGGGGCCGGGTGTATCTGAGGCTCTGCAGTCGGGCTGAAGCAGGTCTCAAGGGTCTCCAACAGGGTGTCGCTGACCGTGTCGCATGCACGGAGTTCGCCTTCGTTGAAGTAGATGACCGCACCTTCGCCGCTGAGCGTCTGGAACTGAATGACCAGATCGGCCGCGGTTCCAATCGCCGCCAAGCTGTCCATGCCGCTGCTTGCGTCGACCAAGATCAACGTGGCGGCTTCGGCCCGCTCTGACGTTTGTTGTTGATAGTCAAAATGGTCGGCAGGCCGGCGACAAGAAGATCGATCCTGGGTTCGTCGCTGAGAGTGTCGATCTCTAGGTCGCTGAGCAGCGTGTGTGGTGCGAGCAGACGCCCGTCGCCGGTGAGTGCGCGTTGACCCTGAAGCCAGTCGCCTTCGCGAGCGGGCGCCTCGCTTCCGTCGGCAGCGCTACTCATCAGCAGCAGGTCGATGATGAGGCCGTCGGTGGGTCCAGGGTCGCACTGTCGCCGCCAGCCTCCCGATGGTCTCTGCACTGCGGGCCAGGTGCCGTAGAGCTCGACCCGGCCGACGGACCGTTCCCTCAGCTGCACACAGCTTGCGTCGCACGCGTCGTTGAGGTCGCAGGAGAAGCTGACGTCCAGACCGCCGTCAACACACGCGAGGATGCAGTCGCCAACGCTCCGATCCGCGAGGGCGTCGCAGGCGTCAGCCGCGAGGCACGCTTGGTCGCAGTCGCATGCGTCTCGCCCGCAGACGGCCTCGGGCAGGGCGTCGTCGCCGAGCGGCAGGTCGTCGGTCTGGGAGCAGCCCATCACCACCACGGTCAGCGCCCACCCGAGCAGCTGCACAAGACGTTGCATCAGTCGTGTCCGTGGGCGTTGGGAGAGGTGGCTGATAGGGCGTCCGCAAGCGCGTCTGAGAGCGCGTCAGCGTGACTGAGCCACGGGCGTCGTGCACGGTGTCGTTGCAGGTCGACGGCTTGAATGTGGCCGATGAAGGCCGGCGGTGACGTCCCGTCGAGCACAATGACGCGGCAAGGTTTGTCGAGCGCGAGCGCAGCGCCCGTCTCGAACGCGCAGTAGGTCGACGCGAAGCTCGCCGCCGAGCCGATCAGGACGAAGCACTCAGCTGCGCGCAGCTCGGCATCGATACGCTCGCGCCAGCTATCGCCAGGTTGGATGGAGTCGGCGCAAACGAAGATCTCGGCGCCCGCGTACCGGCGCAGGTAGTCCACGACCGGTTGGATCGTCGGCTCGTCGGCCACAGCATGGCTCAGAAACACCGAGGGCGGGGCGTGTGTCGGAACGTCCTCACCGGCAATGGCGGCGCGAACAGAGCGCCAGAGGTGGAGTGGATCGTCCGGTTGCGCGTGGCGCAGTGACCACCCGCTGAATGTCTTATGGAGGGCGCTGATGGGCGTCTCGACGGCCACCGCAATCCGCTGGTCTCCGCTCAGGCGGGCAAGCTCGCCGCCGAGCTGCGCCAAGTCGGTCCCGTCGCTCAGCGCGATCAGGCGTGACGCTTGGATCGGGCCGTCGACCCGGTGCGCGACCACCCCGCCAAGCTCGTGAGCGAGGCGCTCGCCAAGACTTGCGAGGTGAGGCCCCGCGACGACGCATAGCGACTCTCGACGCGATGTTGGTTCGCAGCTCCAGGCGTCCCCGTGTGAGCCATCACAGCTCGGAAACGTCGCAGAACGCCCGCAGACACATCGCCGCGCCACCTCTCACCTCCGTGTGGTGTCGCGCTACTCTCGCAGAGGGCTGAGGTGCGCCGCAAGGTGGATGATGACGCTGAGCCCCTCAGCGGCTCGCTTTCGGCGCAGCCTCACGCACAAGCTTGCCATCGCGGACGAAGACGAGGTCGTCGCGCTTCGCTCTCACACGGCCCATGCCACGCGCGCTGAAGGTGCAGCCGCCGACACAGATCACGGCCGTCCACTGGTGCGCACTCACGTTCAGCGTGGTCTCCATCGAGACCGACTTCACCTTGATCGCATAGTCGGCAGCGTCTTCGTTCTTCAGCTCCACCGCGCTCGCAACGGTCGTGCTCGCACCGGCCAAGAGCATCGCCAGGAACATCGAACGGACAGTCTTGAAAGCGCGCATGAGAGGTTCCTTGATGAGGTTGCTCATGTTTCAACGGCGGGTCGCCATCGTCGCTTTAAGGGTTTGTTCGTGTTTGTTGTAGCCGTGGTTCATATTTGGCTGGGACGGGCCGGTCCGTCGCCGTTTGAGGCTGAAACCCACGCGAGCAGCTCATTGCGGCGACTGCCGTGGATGCAGAGCAGCTCGTGGTCGATGGCGATGAAGTCCTTTCGGACGTAGGGCTTCCACTGCTCTAGCTCGCCCGTGGGGAGGACACTCCAGAACTCGAAGCCAAGCGCCGTGCAGATTCCGATCAGCGGCGCGAGGTCCCAGGGGGTGCAGCGTGGATACGAACCCAGCACCGCACCGCCAACCTCGCCCTTCCAGAGCCTCGCAATGGCGATACCGACGCTGCCGGTGGAGGTCTCCGCCCCGGCGAAGAGGCGACCGTCGCCGCTGATGAACCGTCGCGACGCAGGGCTGAGGGTGTCCGGCTGGTCGCGCAGCAAGACCCACTGCTGGGCCAGCGTCCGGTCCTCGTCGATCGCCATCCGCTCGGCGATTCCGAACTCGCTGATGCGGTGGACCAGCTGGTCGCCCGGGCGGACCGCATACACCTCTTGGGTCATCACATCGCCGACGCAGGCCGAGATGACCGCGTCGCCGTCGCAGAGGGCGATCATCGTGCCGATGCCGTGGGACTGTCGGCGCATGAAGGCTTTCGTGCCGTCCAACGGGTCGACGGTGAACCAGAGGTCGCGTCCAGGGAGCGTGCAGGACTCAGCAAGGCCTCGCTCTTCGGCGACGATACCGTAGCCGACAAACCACTCGCGCAGCAGCTTCACAAAGACGCGCTGAGCCGCGATGTCAGCGGTCGTCACAAAGTCCAAGCTTCCGCCCCGGCCGCCCTTTGACGTCGCCTCGAACGTGAATCGATGCCCGCGAATGGCCACGATGGCGCGCCGGACAGCCTCTTTCATGAGGGTCCCGACGACATTGGCATTCATGGGTCCGAATTCCATCATGGGGCACCTGTACCAAAGGCTGTGCCGATCCGCTACACACCTGCCATGACGCGATCGGCGCGGCGACCGTCGCCCCGAGGGCGCTGCCGAGACGACCGGGGCTCGCGCCCGACGGGTCAGACGCGTCAGCGCCTGGGCACGTGAGCGCGAGTCGCCTCGACGCCTCGAGCCCGGTGGTGGGCACTTCCGCGGTCTTGCACCGAGTCAGCCAGCGCGCGCGCGGGTGGTCGGAGCGAACACAGCCAAGCGCCGCTTGCCGGGCCGCCAACGTGGCTTGGCACGGCCCTTGCTTTGTCCCTCGGCGTCGGGCTGGAGAGAGCCAGCTCGTCGGTGGCTCCTCGGAGCTTGTGTGTGTGCCGCCCTGGCAGGAGTCTCTCTTCCTGTCAGGGCACTCTTGCCTGCGGTGTTTTCCTATCCACGACCACGTGGAGTCGGCATACTTCGCGGCCATGAAACGACCTCTCCGACACTCACTATTGCTGGTGTTGATCGCCGCCGCCGCTGGCTGCGGTAGCGACCCGGCTGGGGCCGATGTGACAGGCGAGGGCGACGCCGACGTCGTCGCGTCCGACACCGCCGTCGACACGGCCGAGGACGAAGACACGGCGGCGCCTGACGCGGACGACGTCGCGTCAGATGTCACCCCAGATGCGTCACCGGACACCACAGGACCCGCGCCTGGACTCTTCGGCCGCGCGGACCTCCCGGTGGTCGATCTACAGCTTGGCCCGCTCGCCGCAGGGCCGCTAGAGACAGAGCCGTACGCGTTCGTGCCGGGCTCAGCGGTCGTCAGCGGCACCCCGATCGAGGCCCTAGAGATTCGCCACGCTGACCTCGGAGACGGTGCGTTTCGGCCGGCGTCCGGCAAGGCGAGCTACGAGATACGCGTGCAGTCGACGGATGCGGGCCCCGTTGATGGCGCCACCCGGCTTGTGTTCAAGAGCATGGTTGATGAGGCGAGCCACGTGCGCGAGCAGCTGAGCCACCTGTTCATGGGCCTGTTGGGCGTTGTGCAGCCGCGAGCCACCTACGTGTGGCTGCTCATCAACGGTGAGCCGCGCGGGCTGTACAGCGCGACCGAGGCCGCTCAGAGCACAGGCTGGCGCGAGCTTGCGTACGGTACGAGCGAGGGCACCGTGGTTGCGGCTGAGCGCCGTGTCGACTTCTGGCCCTGGCAGATCGACAACCTCGTTGTGCTCGCGGGCGACGCTGCCAAGCGCGACGAGCTGGAGACCTTTGCCGACGACCTCTACGAATACGCCGAGGCGGTCGCGGAAGCGAACGCCCCGACGAACACCGCGGGCCCGTACAGCTACGACCTTCGCGACGGCCTTGCGAACTGGATCGATGTTGACGCGTTTCTCCGCTACTGGGCTGCGTCGCTCTACCTCAGCCAGCGCCGCAGCTACCCTTGGGGCTCGCGGAACTACGCGCTGCACCAGAGTCCCGGTGCCAGCGCTTGGAGCTTCGTGCCGGGTGGGCTCGACGACTCGTTCGGCTTTTCGACCAGTCCTTGGACGGCGTTTTCGCGCGTGGCCCAGATGTGCCTTGAGAACCTGCCGTGCCGGAGTGGCTTTGCGGCCGCCCTCGACAGCGTGCGGTCGGTGGCGGCGGAGACAAACTTCCTCGGGCTTGCCTATGGGATGCGTGAGGCTGTGCTCGGCTGGCTGGAGGACGATCCACGGCGCGAGCTGACCATCGATGAGGTCAAAGAGGACCTCAATGCCGTGCTCAATGAGCTCGCGTCGAAGCCAGGTTGGCTCGATGCAAACAGTGCGTGCGCGGACCCGACGATGGTCGACAAGGACGGCGACGGCTTCTCTGGCTGCACGAGCGACTGCAACGACGACGACCCCGAGATCCATCCCGGCCACGCTGAGCTTTGCAACCTGCGCGACGACAACTGCGACTTCCAGATCGACAATGACGAGGACGAGGCGTGTCCCCGCTGCGAGCCGTTTGTCGACGCCTTCGGCAGCTACGAGCTGTGCTTTGAGTCGAGAACGTGGGAGGGAGCCCAGGCAGCCTGCGTCGAAAAGGGCGGCAATCTCGCGTCGATCCACAGCCTGCAACAACGCGACAGTCTGCGCGACGGGGCGTTCCAGATCCGGCCGACCGGCTGGTGGATCGGTCTGACCGACGCCGCCGAAGAGGGCGTGTTTACCTGGGTCGACGGCACAGCCGTGGACTTTGACGGCTGGGCAGACGGCGAGCCGAACGACTCCAACGGCGAAGACTGCGTCGAGATGACCTTCTTTGCGGCCGGTGCGTTCAACGACAACAGCTGCGATCGTCAACAGTACTACATCTGCGAGCTGTCGGCCGAGTAACGACGTTGTGCTGTGTGGACGTATCCCGCGGCTGCTCGTAGTGTGAACCCCATGCGCGCAATGGTCAGCTTTCTGCTTAAGGGTGTGGTCTACCGGCTCGGCCACGGGGACATCATCGGACGGCTGCCGATGGTCGCCTGTCCGATCGACGATCCGGCGATCTCGGAGGCACACGCTCTGGTCTCGCTGCGCGCTGACGCGCTTTGCCTCCTTAGCCTGCGCGGCAAGGTGGTCATCGATGGCAAGCCGGCTCCGGTGGTTCGTCTTGTGGAGGGCCAGAGACTGCAGCTTGCCCGGCACATCGAGCTGGTCGTGCAGTCGGTCGAGCTTCCCCATGAGGTGCTCGCTCTCGAAGGCGAGCAGCTCGGCTGCGTCGCGCTCAGCTCGGTCAACTCGGTGGTGGTCGACAAGCGAGAGGTTCCTGAGCTGGTCGGCCGCTTCGTCGGAAGCGCTGACGCGTGGCTGTGGTGCCGTGGCCACGAGTGGAGTCTGCGCCTATCGCAGCAGGAAAGCGACACCGCACGCGTCATTGGCGAGGGCGATAGCTTCAAGGTCGGCGAGCACCTGCTGCGACTCGTCACCATCCCACTGTCGCATGGCGGCGGGGCGCGGACTGTGGATCGGTCGCGCATGGCGCCCGCGATGATGATCGAAGCACGTTACGACACGGTTCACATTCACCGCGACGGGTGGCCGAGCACGGTCCTCACAGGTCAGGCGGCACGGCTCGTGAGCGAGCTGGTCGCGATGCAGGTGCCCGTGCCGTGGGAGGTCGTCGCGCGTGAGCTCTGGGGTGATGTGGACTCGTCCACGCTGCGCCGACGGTGGGACGTGTGCCTGTCCCGCTTGCGCGCCAAGCTGCGGGCCCACGAGATTCGGGTCGACGTCGTCCGCTCAGACCACAGCGGCAACGTCGAGCTCTTGCTCTACGACGGCGACTCGGTGCGCAACATTACGTAGGCTCTTGGCCGCTCACACCACGACGCGACCTGGGTCGCCGACCGCAGACCTCGATAGTTGCGTGTTCGCAGCCGAGACGCGCTGCCAAAAAGAAAGGGAGCCCGCCAAGCGGACTCCCTCTCCATGAACTTCGTCATCAGCCGCTGGCGACGCGCCCGTGACTGACGACACAAGACTCTACCAGCTGTCGAGATCGCCTTCCGGCGGAATGACAAGGTCTTGTCCGGGGTGAAGCATCTTCGGGCTACCGTTAGCCTTCTTGAGCTTCTTCCAGAGGCGTCCGTTGCCGTAGTAGCGGTTGGCGATGCCCCACCACGACTCGCCCTTGAGCGTCGTGTGCACCATGGCGGATGGTCCCGAGGGAACTTCCTCGACGACCACTGCGGGAGACTCGACGATCCATGCCTGGGGCTGGTGCTCGACGATGATCTCGGGGGCCGGCTCGTGAACGTCGATGTTGACCTCAAGGCCCATCAACTCGAACTGCTCGGCGATGCCGACGGCGGTGGCTTGCTGGGCTTCGCTGCTCACGCTGCCGTTGAGCTGCGCGTAGCCGCTGCCGTCGATGACGACGTCCACAGCGCTGATCCCGGCGTACTCCAAGGAGTCCTCGATGATCTCCGCTTTCTCTGCCCACGACGCCTGAGCTTCCGCCTGGTCGTTTGCCTGGCGCTCAGCTCGTGCTGCCTCGATTGCCGCATTGGCTTGCTCAACAGCCGCTGCCATTGGATTGAAGACCATGATTTCCTCCGTAAGTACGCTGGTCGTTTTAGAAGTCTCCGCAAGAGACCGCGGACATGGGATACAAACAACCAAGCGTTCGGGGAAGGCGAGTCGGGCGGTTTTTTTTACCGAGGCGCACTTTTGTTGGCGGCAGCTACGACGGCAGCAGCTTCCTAGCGTCTGCAACGAAACTTCGCCGACGCTCAACATCGGTGATCGTCTCGCCCAACCGCTCGATAAAGCCATCGTAAGACGCGATCGGAATCTGCCGGCGCGTCGCACCAGCGGAGGTCAGCGCGTTGCTCATCACGTCGGAGGCTGACCGACCGATACGGGTTCGCAACAGCCCCTCCACTTGGCTAAGAACGACGGCTGAGACGACGCTCTTGGGCGCGTTGTGGTTGCGGCTCAGCTGACGGTTGGCGAGCATTGTGCGGACAACGTTGAGCGCGACGCGCAGCATTGCGGCATTCACCTGAAGGGTGCCGGACACCACAATCAGGTGGTCACCAGCGCGGGTTGCTGAGAGGCAGCCCGTCGGCGTCAGGATGAAGATGTTGTTGGCGTCCTCGCCGAGCATTGTGCTTCGTCCATCGAGCTCTTCGAAGGCCAAGTAGAGTGCCTTGGCGACCTGGTCGAGCGCCTGTCCCCCAGGGCCGAGGGCTCCTGTGCGACGACGGCGCCTGTCATAGAGCGCTGCCGACTCGACGCCCGGAACGCGTGCGAGACTCTCGAGTGGGCCAGGGCGTTTGTGTCGCCCGGTGGCGACCTGGATGCGCTTGATGAGGCCCATCACTCGCCTCGCGCGGGGTTGGGACGGCCGTAGATCCGGCGTAGCGTTGAGATGACGTTGCCCGTTCCTGGCCCCTTCGCGATGTGAAAGCCCTCTTCACCTTCGCCCACGAACCAACCACCGCTTCGTGTCGTGCAGCACCAGCTCGTCGGAGCCTCGAGCCCCGCCGTCAGCGCAGCGCGCTTGAGGTGCTCGGAGACCGCGCTTAGCGGCCGACTCGCCAGGCTAAGGCGCTCGCCGGTGTCAACGCTCTGGATGATGCGTCCGTCGCGCGCGACCCAGGCCGCTGCGTCGACATCAGCGCGGGCCATGATCCGCTCGAGCGGCTCCAGCACGGGATCGCCCGAGGGTTGCTTCGGTGGCGGTGTGGGGGCCACCCGCTCCGTGGTCGACGTGGCCACGCGAACGCGGCGCGGCTTCAGCTCTTCCGTCAGGTCGAGCGAGGTGATGGGGCGGCGCTTACGGCGTCCGCGCTTCGACCAGGCCTCAAAGCTCACCCCGCGTAGCGGAAAGAACACGCGACCATCGCCGGCACTTGCCCCGATGACGCTTCCCGGCTCATCGAGGAGCGCGGTGAGTCGCTGGATGAGGGCACCGACCAAGGTCCTCTGGGTTTCCCAGACGCCGATATCGTCCTTGGCGACGGCCTCGACGGAGGGAGCTTTCGAGGGATTCAGGCGCTGCTCAAGCGTCTTGAGCTTGACGGCGTTGTCGACGTCGCGGCCGTTCCACTGAAACACGATCGGTAGGTGCCCGGCGTCGTCGGTCGCGCCGATGAGCTCTCGCATGATGACGAGTGCGCGCAGGTTCTCGCCCTGCATGTCCACGCCTGAGTGGGCGACGAAGACGATGCCGTCGGCATGCTCGACCAGCTCGTGGTCGTCGGCCGTGAGCATGGGCGGTGCGCTGACGAAGTCGGCAACGACCTGGTAGTCGCGCACGGCCGCTAGCCGGGCCGAGAAGTGGTTGGGTAGGTCGCGACCGGCGACTTGAAGCGTCCCGAGGGGGCTGCGGGACGCTGGCGGGTAGCGCTGATGCACGCGCACAAGATTGGTCGTCTTGCCAGCCCGTGCTGCACCGCAATAGACGACCTGAAGTCGAATCGTTTGCGTTCGTCGATTCAAGATCGCCACGAGCGAGTCCCAGCCAATGTGTGAAGAGGTGCGATGATAGCTCGCGACGTCATGCGATCTCAACTCTCGACCGGAGATGGGCTCACGTTTCGGCGCCTCGGCGGAGTGTGCGATGCCGCGTCGGCGGCCGGCGGCTGGGCGCCAAGTGGGCTGGGTTCGGTAACAGACTCAGCCGAATCCCGGCGTCGGTGTGCGTGAGCTGACTCCGTCAGGGAACTTTCTCAGATCCAAGACGCTCTTCGAGCGTCTGATGTCCTTTGGCACGACTCCGTCTTTTCATCAGGATCACCATGCAACAACGACACATCAAACGCGCCCTTGTCCTCACACTCGCCTTGGCGTCGACCGCAGCACTCGCGTTTCCTGCAGCCGCGGCTGAGCCGACGAAGCAACGCTTCTACATCTTCGACGGCACGGCGTTCGACGTGAACGCGCGCGGCCCGGCGCTCGACCAGTTCAGGTCGGAAAAGCGGCCCGAGTTCGGTCGACTCTTGTCGCTCAAGAAGTCGCTCGTGCCGGGCATCTATCAGGCTCGGCACAGCCGGGTCTTCAAGTAAGCTTTGCGGCGTCGGCGTCGGTGGTGCGGATGCGCCAGGACGTTGTCACAAAGCACAACGCCCACCCGACCGAGACGCCGACCGCTGCGACCCACACCTCGACGTTATGCCCGACAACGTAGGGTACGAGCGGGATCAGCAGGCCGCAGAACTGAAACATGCGTGCCATCACGAGGCTTCCGGTCCGCTCGGTCGCCATGAGGTACATCTTGTGGGTCGCGACCAGGCTGTTGAAGAGCAAGAAGCCGCTGAGCGCCCACATCACGATGACTGCTGGACGCCAGCGCTCTCCGAAGATCAGCGGCACCACGAAGTCGGCGAGCAGGAAGTTGCCTGCCACCGCAACGATCAGAATGCCGGCCGCTAAGCGCACGAGCTGTTTTCGTCGCCGAATTCGCTCAGCCGCGCTCGACTCGCGGCTAAACCAGTTGAGCGCGAGCCGTCCAACAAGCGGCGAGAGGAGCTGGTGAGGACGCACGACCAGCTGCATCGCCTGTGAGAAGTAGCCCGCGCCGGCTTCGCCGCCAACCGCACCCGCCACAAGTACCTGAGCGCGTCCAAAGAGGCTCTCGAGCACACCCTCTGCCCACAGTCCCTTCACGCGCTGCAGCAGGGCACCCCACTCTTTGAACGAGAGCAGCGCCATGCCGTCCCACCGGATGCCTCCGATCCAGGCGAGCCCAACGCCAAGCACGACCACCAACACGACCTGGCGGAGGTAGAGCGATGTCTCACCAAGCCCCGCTAGCGCAAACACGACCGCGCTTCCGTGGCAGGCGACCTGGGACCAGATCTCGAGCCGCGCGAGGTTCACATAGTCCTGGCTGCGCTCATAGAGCGCGCGGTGACTCATGATCCACTGGCTCGCGAGCATGGTGACGAGCAGGATGACGTTTAGCGTCGTCCACAAGCCGGCGATCGCGAGCCAGCTGCCTGCGATCACCGTGAGAAACGCGCTCTCTTGAAAGATGGCGTGTCGCAGGTGTCGCGCCAGGTCGGGCGTCATCTCATCATCGTTGATGGTGATGAGAAGGGTGCCGAAGCGCAGCGAGCACAGCGTCACGACCACACCGATGGTCGCCATTGCGACCGCGAAGCGTCCGAAGCCGTCGGCGTCGATCTCCCACATCAGCACCAGCTGACTGCCGAGCGCAACGACTTGCGAGATCGCGGACGCACCCATCATCAGCCGCGCGTGCTTGGCCGCACGGCCGCTCTTGCTGATGAGGCTGATCATGCGCTTGAACATCGACTACCCGGTAGCATGAACGGTGATGTTGGGCGCCAATTTTTGATCGCCACGTGCGACACGCTGACTCGGGGTTCCGAGCGGGAGCGAGGGCCGCTCCGTTGGCGTTCTACCTGCCTCCACGCGCAAGGCATGGCGAGCGTCCAGCGTCGTGTCGGCGGTCACGGCTCCCGGTGGGCTCGTTCGTCCCTTCTTGTCCATCGATCCCTTCCCCGTTGACGCGTCGCGAGCTGGCACCCGTCTTGGTTGGGTCGTCGCAACGCGATTGATCAGAGTTGCGACGAAACTCAACCAACTGAACCGGTTGATTGGCGCGACGGGCATCACGCATTAGAGTGCGCGCCGCACCTGCCCTCATGGAGAACCCGGCGGTGATTCACTCCCCCAAAGAGCTCGAACGGCTTCGGCAGCGGCGCAGCAACGCACCGGTGCAGTTCGTCGCGCTCTTGTTCTTTGTGGTGCTGGCGTTTGCGACGTGGGCGGCCCAGAACTCGCTTGGAACGAGCAACCTAGCGCTGCACCTAGCGATTGCATTTGCTGGACTCAGCTGCATCTACGTCTTTGCGATGGCGTACGCCGTCGAGCGAAACGCGCTCGATCCGCTGTGCATCGCGATGCTCTACATCTTTCTTCTCTTCCCGTTTCACGGCTACTTCGCCATCGACACCGACAGCGTCGTGGTGCGCCTTGGCTACGACCGGCACGAGTACTTCGTCTACGGCTTACTGATCGCGGGGATGGCCTCTCACCTGCTGCTCTTCGGCTACCAGTCGCGCTTTCCTGCGCGTATGGCGGCCCGCATCCGGCAGCCAAAGTCCGTCATCGACGACAACCACCCTGCGCTGAACTCGAAGCTCGCGATGATCTACGGGGTCGCCACCCTCGGGCGGCTCGTGATGGTCGCCGACGGTCAGAACTACCACTACCGTGGACACCTCGAGGGCGCCAATACGCTCGTTCAGCTGCAGTTTATCCTGCTGACGCTCGACTCGCTGGCGACCTTCATCGCGATGTACTTGCTGGCCCTAGGCCTGCGCTACAAGAACAACCGCCGCATGCAGTTTGGCCTGGCGCTCATCCTTGTCGAGCTCGCGTGGGGCATCCTGTCGGGCTCGCGGTTCAAGATGGTGCTGCCGCTCTTCATGGTCGCGCTCGTCTTCAGCGAAGTGCGCAAGACCGTCCGGCTCAGCACGCTCATCGTTGCCGTTGCGCTCTTCACCTTCGTGGTGTTTCCGCTGGCGACAGGCTTCCGCGGCGCCTACATGAGCCAGATGAGCGAGATTGCGCGTGACGGCGTGTCCGCTGACATCTTGACGAGCTCGGTGTCGGATGCGCTGGAAGACACGACGCCCGACGGGTTCATCTCGCAGAAGGTCGACGCGGTCGATCTGCTCGCTGAGCGTATGCACGGCCTGACGAGCCTCGCGCTAGTGATGCGCTACACGCCAGAGCGCCACGACTACTTGTACGGCATCCCGTTCGTGGCAATCCCGGTCCACATCTTTGTTCCGCGGCTGCTGTGGCCTGACAAGCCGACAGCGTCAAAGTTCATGCTGACGTTCCGGACCACCTATTGGGGCAACGACCGCGCCGACAAGACCAGCATCATGATCACGATGCTTGGGGATCTCTGGGTGAACCTGCATCTGGTGGGGGTCATCTTCGGGATGTTCATCTTCGGCATCGCGCTCGGGTACTTAAAGCGCCACATCCAGCTTGGTGGCGGGACGAACTCGGTGTTTCCAGTCGTGGTCTATGCCGTGCTCTTTGTGCCGGTGATCACGTCCTTGGGGAGCTCCGTCGATGGAGTCGTCGCGGGGCTGACAAAGACCATGTTTGTGTATTGGCTCGCCGGGCGCTTTCTGGCGACGCCTCGTGCGAAGAGTCGGCAGCTCCAGACAGGTCGTCGCTCCCACCCGAAGCCTCAGGTTGTCTGAGCGGACCCCACCCGCGAGCCCTCTCTGCGATCGACCCGCGAGACGGGCGGTGCACCGATGGCTTTGATGAGTGAGCTTCAGCGCCTGTTGGTCGGTCCGCCGCATGCCACGGCGGCCGACACGGCCTTGCGCGACCTCTTGCTGGGCAGGCCCCAAACCCAAGGCAGCTGGGACGATATCGCCGCCGCTGCGCGCTATCAGGAAGTCGTCCCGATGGCCGCGGCGAGCCACCCCGAGCTTGAGGGGCGTCTCCACCTCGGGCGTCGGCGTCAGGCACTCGTGGACCTGCACCTACACATCGCGCTGCAGCGCGTGGGCAAGGCGCTTGACCGTGCGAGCATCCACCGCGCCGCCCTTCTGAAGGGGTCCGGCACGGCCTATTGGCTCTATGACGAGCCCAGCGACCGCGTTCGACGCGACATTGATCTGCTGGTCGGCGACAACGAGATCGAGGCCACCGTGGCGGCGCTGGAGGCAGACGGCTGGTACGCAGGCGCATCGGAAACCGATCGGAAACGCGGCCCGCGAAACCTACGCGCGTGGCCGATGTACCTCGAGCTGCCGATCGGGATCGTCAGCTGCGATCTGCACCGGCGGCTAACCTATGGCAGTCGCTTCACTGTCGATGTGGAGGCGCTGCTCGATCGTGCCCGGCACGACCTGGCTGACACGCCACTGCCGGTGACCGCGCCGGCCGACACGTTCGTGCACACCGCGCTGCACTGTGCGCTCAGCGGATTTCAGGAGCCACTCAAGGCGTGGATCGACCTGCTGCGACTCGCGCGCCACCGCGAGCTTTCTTGGCCAGAGGTCGCGAGCACCGCGCGGCGCTGGGGCGCAGCAAACGCGGTGTGGGCTGCCGCACACGTGCTTGAGCGTTGGTTCGAGCTGGACCTGGGCGAGCTCCGCGCGAGCGTGCGTCCAGACCCACTGACGCGACGGCTGTTGACCACGGTTCTCGCCGGCAACGGCCGTTACCCGCTGCGTGCCGACGTCGACCGTCGCACGGCGGTCGCGACCACAGCGTTAGCGGTTTGCGACACCACACGCTCACGCGCGGACTATCTCTATGCCCTCGTGGCACGCCGCGTAGCGCCGAGGCTCGCGCCAGCTTAGCCCCGCCACTGCGCCGACCCGGTACGCCCGCGCCCACGCCCGCTGCCCTTGTGTAGCAACCCGGGGGCCGGGTGCCGCGTGGTGGGTGGTGGGTGACGCGTGATGGGGCCGGGTGCAGCGTGATGTGTGCCGGGTGCCGCGTGATGGGTGGTGGGTGACGCGTGATGGGGCCGGGTGACGCGTGCCGGGTGCTGCGTGCCGCGCGATGGGTGCCGGGTGCAGCGCTGGCGCGCTGGGTGACGCGTTTGGGCTCGGGCTCGCGATCGTACGCCTAGCCTGCACCGCCTACAACCCGACGGTAGAGCCGGGAAAACGCCCCGTCGCCAAAGGGAAACGTCGCCGGCGGCGGCGCTGGTACCTGCTCGCCACGGCGCCGCGCAAGCTCAAGCGCCAGGCTCGTCTCTCCGACCCGCATGGCCCACGCGTGGTTGGCGCTGAAGATCGGTCCCAAGACGGGCCGGGCGAAGCGTAGCAGCGGCTTGAACGCTTGAACGTGCCAGCTGAACGTCACGACGGTCTGACCACCCGCCGAAGGCGTCAGCAGCCACTCGCCTACCCCGTTGAAGTCGCCACGCGCGACCAATGTCAGACGGCGCGGCGGGTCGACGACGTCAGGCTGAAACCACCACGTCAGCGTGTAGGGGAGCCAGCCCTTGGTGTAGAGCTTCACCGTCGCGTCGCGCGGGACGTCGGTGGGCGCATCCACCTCGGCGTCGAGGTACACCGCCGGCCACCACCGCGGGAGGCTGTCGATGTCCATCAAGACATCCATGACCTCGGTGGGCGTGCCAGGCACCTCCCATCGCGTCATGTAGTGGTAGGCAGCGGCGATCGGTCCTCAACCTCCTACCGGCTCAATCAGCCGCAGGCTCTTTCTCGCACATGAAGCTGCCGATGCTGAGCACGTCCATCTTGGTGCGCAGGTAGCAGTCGATGGCCTGCGCCGGCGTGCACACGATGGGCTCGTTCTCGTTGAACGACGTGTTGAGCACCACCGGGATGCCCGTCAGCTCTCGGAATGCGCTGATGAGGCGGTGGTAGACGGGGTTGTCGTCCTTGTTGACGGTCTGTAGGCGACCCGTGTTGTCGACATGGTTGCAGGCCTGGATGTTCTCGCGACCCTCGGGCTGCGTGCCGTAGACCAGCATCATGAAGGGCGCCGGATGCGTCTCGTCGAAGTACTCGCCAGCGTGTTCCTCAAGGATCGATGGCGCGAAGGGGCGGAACCACTCGCGATGCTTGATGCGCGCGTTGAGGATGTCCTTCATGTCGGGGTGACCCGGATGCGCGAGGATCGAGCGAGCACCGAGCGCGCGCGGGCCCCACTCCATGCGGCCCTGGAACCAGCCAATGACCTTGCCGTCCGCGATGCGCTTGGCCGTCTCATCGTAGAGCGCCTGGCCCTCAAGCTTCGTCGGCTTGAGGCCGCGGTCAGCGAGAGCCTGCGCGATCTCGTCGTCGCTGAAGCCGTTGCCGAGGTAAGCGTTCTTCAGCTGGAACGTGCGGGGGTTGTTGAGCGTGACGTTGTGGACGTAGTAGGCGGCGCCAAAGGCGGTGCCATCGTCGGTCGCGGCGGGGTGGGCGTAGAAACGCTTGAAGTTCGACCGCTTGAAGATCTGGCCGTTGGCGACGGAGTTGAGGCTGACGCCGCCGGCGACACAGAGCGCGTCGGTGTCGGTCTGCTGCTGCAGGTGCCGGAGGATGTGGAAGTAGACCTCCTCAAGGCGCGCCTGGGTCGACCGCGCGATGTCCATGTCGCGCTGCGTGATCTCGCTGCCGCGAGTTCGCGCAGGGCCAAAGCGCTCGGTCAGCTTGCTCGAAAAGAGCGACGCCACCGTGGGGTAGCCGTCGTCGTCGAAGCTGTAGTCGACGCCCTCGCTGTGGTGAATGAAGTAGTCGAGGTCCAGCTCGTACTTGCCGTCGGCACCGAGGGAGACGATCTCGCGCATGGCGTCGAGGTACTTCGTGGTCCCGTAGGGCGCTAGCCCCATGACCTTGCCTTCGTCGCCGTAGCGGTTGTAGCCGATGAGCTGGCACATCGACGTGTAGAACACGCCCATCGAGTGCGGGAAGTAGACGCGGTCGAGGACGCTGAAGCGGTCGCCCTCGCCAACGCCGGTCATCATCGACGCAAAGTCGCCAAAGCCGTCGATCGAGAGGATTGCGGCCTTGTCGAACGGGCTCACGAGGTAGCAGCTCGCCGCATGGCAGAGGTGGTGCTCGATGTTATGGATACGCGCAGGGATATCGCTGCCGGCGGACCGGCCAAAGGCCTGTGCAACCAGCGTCGGGATGTCGCGAATGTTGGCGCGGTTTTCCAAGCGTTGCTTGGCGAGCTTGCCGATGCGCGTGAGGTTCTTGAGCGAGAAGCCCATCTTCTGCTTGAGGTTCGCCTTCGAGTCGCGACCGAGCGCAATATGCTGCACGTCGTCGATCCCGATACCGCCCATCTTAAGGACTTCCTTGATCGCAAGCTCCGGGAAGCCAGCGAAGTGCTTCACGCGGTTGAGTCGCTCTTCGGCGATGGCGCCAACGATCTCTCCGTCGCGCAGGAGCACCGCTGAGCTGTCGGCATGGAAGGCGTTGAGTCCGAGAATGTAGGTCGTCATGGAGGGGCCCTTGGCGTCGTTCTTTTCGACCGCACTGACTGCAGTGCGAGTCGCTTCGTTGCACGACAACGCGCGCCTGATCACGCGCATGTCCTCTAACGGGCCGGGACGTTACCCACTCGCCTGCGAGCGAGCAATCAAGAACCTGGGGCGTCGGAACCTCGCGTCCTGCGACGTCATCGCTCGCCGCGACACACCGTGAGCTTCTCTATGCGCGGCGGGCCGGTACAGACGCCGCGGCTGGTGCCAAGCGAGCTTCCAGGACGGCCACACGGACGAAAAAGAAACTCACATTGATCACTGTGGGAACCGAGCGCAACTCACTGTCAGTAACGGCGTTGGCTGTCAGCAGAGACAACTATCCTGCACCCAGTTTTTCCTCTGCGGACAGCCGGCGTCGTGCTATCGCTCGCCCGCGCGGTGCATGGCTCCCACGGAGGTCTGATACGTGCCAGAGCGTCTCAAACTCATCTACATCCTCAGCAGCGGCCGCAGCGGATCTACACTGCTCGACCTCCTGCTCGGAGCACATCCCGACGTGTGGACCGTCGGCGAGGCCCAACAGATCCGCGCCTGGATGGGCGCAGGACAGAACTGTGGGTGTGGCGAGCCCTTCGAGTCTTGCGCATTCTGGCGCGATCTCTTGCCGACGCTCGACATCGACGACGGCGACACGCCCATCCACTACTTCCGTCAGAACGGTGTCCAAGGCCGCGTGCTCCACCCCAACCGCATCATGGAGCACTTCGCCGGCCGTCAGTCGCGCGAGACGCAAGAGCGCATTCGAGAGTATGGCGAGCGCAATCTCCACTACCTCTCAAGCGTCCGCGAGCAGGCGCTCAAGACGCAGGAGCGCGTGACGTGGCTCGTCGACGCCTCCAAAGACCCGTACCGACTCCTGTGGCTGGAGGCGAGCGGCCTCTTCGACATCCGCGTGATCCACATCGTCAAAGACCCGCGGTCCTTCGTGTACTCGATGACGAAGAAAGCCGGCGACACGCTCAAGGTCAAGACCCGCTTCACGACCCGCTGGGCCATCGAGAACGGCCTGATGAAGCGCTACACGGCAAGCGTCTTCGGCGACCGTGCACGGACCCTTCACTACGAAGCTCTCGCCGAGTGGCCAGCCCCAAACATGCAGGACCTCGGCGCCTGGCTTGGGCTCGACTACCCGCCGGAGCTGGTCGACCAGTTTCGCGACGTCGACAACCACGGCGTCAGCGGAAACGCCATGCGGTGGGGGACCGACCCCATCCGCCTCGACGAGAAGTGGCGCACGAAGCTTCCCGCGCGTGACGCCCAAGCCATCTGGCTACTCACCACTCCGACGCGCGTCGCGCTCGGGTATCGCTAGGAGGGCCTCATGCCGCCTGTCCCATCCGTTAACAACACGCCTCCCGGTGCCGTCGTCTGGTTCACAGGTCTCTCCGGTGCAGGCAAGACGACGATCTCGGTACGAGTTGCCGAGATCATCAGAGAGCGCGGTCGCTCCCTCGAGGTGCTCGACGGCGACATCATCCGCACGCACCTGTCCAAGGGCTTGGGCTTCTCGAAGGAAGATCGCGACACCAACGTGCGCCGCATCGCGTTCGTGGGCCACCTCTTGCAGCGCAACCGCGTGCTCGTGCTGGTCGCGTCGATCTCGCCCTACCGCGCCATCCGCGCCGAGTGCCGCGAGATGATCGGTGACTTCGTCGAGGTCCATGTGGCCACGCCCATCGAAGAGTGCGAGCGGCGCGACGTCAAGGGGCTCTATGCCCGTGCGCGCGCCGGAGAGATCAAACGCTTCACAGGCATCGATGACCCCTACGAGGCGCCCGAAGCTGCCGAGCTGGTCATCGACACGACCGAGCTGACCGTCGAGGCATCGGCACAGCTGGTGATCGCCAAACTCGAGGCGCTCGGCTACCTCAACCCAGCGTGAGCCCTGACGCGGTCCTGACGCTCTGTGTCGTCGCGGCAGCGCTTGTTGTCATGGCGCGTGAGTGGTTGGAGCCCGCGCTAGCCCTCGGCTGCGCGCTCGGGGTGGTTGTCGTTGGCGGGGTGCTCGAGCCGCGCCAGGCGCTGTCTGGGTTCGCGAGCCCGGCCGTTGCCGTCGTCGGGCTCTTCTTGGTGCTCGCGCACGCCCTGTCGACCTCGCCGTGGTCACGAGCGCTGATCGAGCGGGCCATTGGCGAGCGGGCAGGGCGACGCGGCCTCGTGCGCATCATCGTGCCGGTCGCCGCGCTCTCGGCGTTTGTCGCGAACACCGCGGTCGTCGCAGCGCTTATCCCGCGGGTCCGAAGCTGGGCACGGGCACATGGCGCGCCGGCGTCGAAGTACCTCATGCCGCTGTCGTATGCCGCGGTGCTCGGCGGCGCCTGCACGCTCGTCGGTACCTCGACCAACCTCGTGGTCGACGGACTGCTACGAGAGGCGACTGGCTTTGGGTTTAGCTTCTTCGAGCTCGGGCTCGTGGCCGGCCCGATCTGCCTTGCAGGCCTCGGCTACCTGGTCTTCGTTGGTTACTGGTTGTTGCCGACTCGGACCGACCCGATGGACGCGCTGGCAACCAATGAGCGGGAGTACGTGGCACGGCTGCGTGTGGTCTCAGGCGCACCGCTCGCGGGCGCAACGGTCTCGGCGCTGCGACAGCTTCCTGGCGTCTACCTGGCGTCCATCGAGCGTGGTGGCCGGCGCATTGCGGCTCGCCCAGCGACGGAGCTCCACGGCGAAGACGTGCTGATCTTCGTCGGAAAGGTCGATGACATCGCCGAGCTCGCCAACACGCGCGGCCTCGCCCGCGACGGGGCGGAAGGAAGCAGTGCTGGCCCGCTCGCAGCTGTCTCTGAGCAGCTCATCGAAGCGGTGGTCTCGCCCAGCTCTCCGCTGGTGGGCGTGTCGATCCGTGATGCCGGGTTCCGCGGTCGCTACGACGCGGCCGTGCTTGCTGTGCATCGTCACGGTGAGCGCCTCGACGGTCGTCTCGGTGACATTGTCTTCCATGCGGGTGACACGCTCTTGCTGCTCGCCGGCCGCGACTTCCTCAACCGCTGGCGCTATGCACGCGACTTCCTGCTGGTGAGCGACGCGCGTCCCGGTCTCGAACCCGATGTCGACGCCACGGTTGCCGGCGGTCGCAGCCTCATCGCGCCGGCCGTGGTCTTGGCGGTCGTCACCTGTGCCGCGCTCGGTGCTCTGCCGCTCTTTCACGCCTCCGTTGCAGGGGTGCTCGCACTCATTGCGCTGCGCGTGGTCAAGCCGGCAGGCCTTTGGTCTGCGCTCGACTGGCCGACCCTTGTCACGCTCGCGACCGCCATTGGCCTCGGCCAGGCCCTGGTGAGCAGCGGTGCTGCCGCCACGCTCACCTCGATGCTCTTCACCGACGCCTCGATGTCGCCGCTCGTCCTTGTGTTGCTCATCGTCGTCATCACGGGGCTGCTGACGGAGGTCGTCACCAACGTGGCCGCGGCGGTCTTGGTGTTTCCGCTCGCGATTGCCGCGGCGGAAACCACAGGGTTCAGCGTCACCGGGGCTGCCGTGGCGGTGGCGATCGGCGCGTCCACGGCGTTGCTCACGCCCATCGGCTACCACACCCACACGATGGTGGCGGGCTCTGCGGGCTATCGCTTCGCTGACTTCTTTCGCGTCGGGGTCGGGCTGAAGGTCGTGGTGTTTGCAATGGCGGCCGTCTTGATTCCGATGATTTGGGGCTAGTCGTCACGCATCACGCGTCACCCACCACGCGTCACGCGTCACCCACCACGCGTCACGCGTCACCCACCACCCACCACGCGGCACCCATCACCCTTTGTCCAGACGTGGTCCGGGAGCCAGCTACTTCGCGTCCCGGATAAACTCGACGGCCCAGTTATCGGACAGCTGTGCCTCGCCCAAGAACCGCCCCTTGCTAAACCCGCCGGCGCGCACAACCGCAATGACCTCGTCGCGCGTGTCGTGCACGTGCCCAAACTGCCACTCACTGACGAGCCCTTCGACCTTCTCAAAGTCGATCAGGACGAGGCGCCCGCCAGGCTTTATCACGCGTGCGAGGTCGGCGATCATGGCCTTGGGATCGTCGAAGTGGTGGTAGGTGTCGGCGCAGAACGCAACGTCGACGCTGTTGTCGGCGAGCGTCGTCGTGTGGAACTTCCCGTGAACAACCGTGACTTCGGGACGCTTGCCGAAGCGTTGGTTTAGCTTGTCGATAAACGGCTTGGCGACGTCGACGGCCATGACCTTTCCGGTGGGGCCGACGGCGTCCGCAAACGCTCCGACGAAGAGCCCTGTCCCAGCGCCGATGTCGGCGAGCGTTTCACCCGGCTTGATCGCCATGGCTGCGAGGATAGCTTCCTGCTTCTGGGCCATCTCCCGACGCTCAGACTGAAAGCGCTTCTCCCAGTCGTCGGCGTCGAGCTTCGGGTTGGTGAACTTCGCGTTGCGGGCCTTGGCTTTCGCCGCCTTGGTGGCCGCGGGCGAGTTCTTGGTCACCTTCGGGGCAGGCTCTGCCTGTGCAGGCTCCGACTTGCAGCCGCTGGTGCTGAGCAGGGCCGTCAGCGCGAGTCCGAAGACAGAGGCTCGGAGCCAGCGGTCGGATCGCGTTGCAGTTGTATGGGGCATCACGCGGGTCTCCTCAGCAAGATGATGTTGGCGCGGACGGCGAAGTCGTCGGGCTCAGCCTTACCAGCATTTCGCACGAGCAGTCGCGACATCAGCGCCGAGTGCTGCTCGCGGAACTTTGCGGCGTCGGGGGCGACCTCGAGGATGAGCTTGTCGCGCTCGAAGCCCGCGTCGTCGAAGATCTGGAGGTACTCGCGGGTGGTGAGCTTGCTAAAGAGATCCAGCTCGACGTAGCGGCCGCCGGACTGGAAGTCCTCCGGGTCTTTTTTGTAGCGCTCGTAAAAGGCTTGGTAGTCGTCGCTGTCGAGCAACACGTGGTTGTAGACGTTGGCCAGTCCGCCGCGCGCAGCAAAGTGGTCGCCGGCTGGCGCGTACCACATGGGCCCATAGGAGGCGTACACGTAGCCACCTGGACGCACGACTCGGTGCGTCTCGGCCATCACCGCTGGCAGGTCTTGGCAGTGCTCGAAGACAGCATCGGACGCACAGACATCGATGGCGCCGTCCTCGAGGAAGCTGTGGTCTTCGAGGGGGGCGCAGTGGAACTCGACGTCAACGCCGTAGGTGGCCTTGCAGTGGGCCGAGATCTGCGACCAGCTCTCGTCGAAGGGAAAGAGGTCGGTGGCAATGATGCGCTTGGGCTTGAGCGCGGCGTATCCGATGACGTCCCAGCCGGTGCCGGTGCCTTGGACCAGGATCGTCGACGACCCGATGTCCACGCCCTGCACGGCGTAGCGCCGTCGGTCCTCGACAGGAAGTCCGCGGGTAAAGAGCACGAGGTCAGGGTTGGTTGCGGCCAGAAACGACGGTGAGAGCGCTCGTCTCGCGCGCCACGAGAGCGCTGGTCGAATCACATCGTAGAGCATGCGCTTGGCGCGCGACGTCTTGGTCCGTTCGACGGTCTTGAGCCAGTCTTGTTTTACGTATGCCACGTGCCTGCCTTGTCGACGCGTGGGATGCGTCCATCGCCTCTATCTGCAAGCGCTGCGCGATGTTGGTCAAGCAAGAATGCGGCTGTGACCACGGTCCATCGTGGATCTCTTCGGTCCGACTTCTTGAGGGGGCTCGACACATCGGCGGCGTCGGATCTCGTCCTCGGCGACGGCCTGTCGGGACCTAGGAACGAACTTCCGGCATCTACAACCGGTTGTAGATGCCGGAAGTTCGTCCCGACATCGCGCTTGTCAGGTGCTTGCAACGCGGAGACAGGTTTTTTGCAGATCCTTTGCAACGCTCAACCGTCAGATGCGCGAGAGTGGGGTCCAACGAAGCTGGAGTGTGGTGATGACAGGTGTGTCTCGCGTAGGTGTGGCGGTCTTGATGCTTTTGGCGGTCGACTCGGTGGCGCTCGCGGCGCCTGCTGCAGTCAAGACCAAGATCACAGCGGTGACGGTCTACGCCGATCGCGCACAGGTGACGCGGACGGCGAAGGTCACGCTGTCGGGGAGCACGAAGCGCTATGTGATCGAAGGGCTGCCTGGGTGGGTCGACAGCGAGTCGATCCGGGCTGGCATCAGCAAGGGGCAGGTCCTCGACGTGTCGGTGAAGAAGAACTTCCTCGTGGAGCCATCGGAGGCGGGCGTTCGACGCGCGGACGAAGAGCTGCTTGAGGTGAGCGACCAGCTCGCCGAGATCAGCGACGAAGAGGCGGTCATCAAGGCGGAGGTGCGGCAGCTCGAGCAGATCCGCGCGTTCTCGATGGACAAGCTCCCCAAGGACATGGTCACCCGCGACGTCAAAGTGAAGACGTTCGCCGACACCGTGGAGTTCGTCACGGCTCGGTATCGCAAGAACAAGGCAGCGCTGCGTGAGCTGTCGCGCCGTCGCCGCGCGCTGCAGCCGACACTGGTTGCGCGGACCAAAGCTCGCGACGAGCGTCGAGCCAAATCGCAGCTCGAGCAGCAGAGCGTGACCGTCGACGTGTCCGGCCGCGGCACAGCAACCCTCACGTTGACCTACCTCACCCCGGGCGCGACGTGGGAGCCGACCGGCGAGCTGCGCGTCACCGGCGGTGGCGAGCGGGTCCAGGTCACGCAGGTCGCATCGGTCGTACAGACGACCGGCGAAGACTGGACCGGCGCCAAGCTGACGTTCTCGACCCAGCGACCGGAAGAGACGCTCGCGGTTCCTGAGGTCCAGGCGCTTCTGCTTGGGGGTGGCGGTGGCGGCGGCCTCAATGAAGCCGTTAGCCGTGCCAGCGCGTCGTTTCAGCGGGCGCAGTCGAGCTACTCAAGCCAGAGCACCCTCGCCAACAGGCACAACAAGGCCTGGCAGGACAACTTCGTCCGTCAGAACGAGCAGCAACAGCGCGCCGCAGCGGCGTTCGCCGAGATCAAGAAGCGAGGAACAACCGCCCACTTCAGCGCGCTGGCTCAGCGTACGGTCCGTGGCGACGGCGACCCGGTCCGTGTCCCGATCGCCGCCGGTCAGTTCGACGCGAGGGTGCGCTTCGTCGCGGTCCCTGAGGTGTCGCTGAACGTGGTCCGGAGCGCCGAGCTCACCAACAGCGCCGAGCTTCCCATCCTGCCGGGTCGCGCCACGCTCTTCGTGGACGGCGCGTTCGTCGGCAGCTCGCGCTTTCCGTTTGTGGCGCCCGGCGAGTCCTTCTCGACCTTCCTCGGCGTGCATGAGTCGGTGAAGCTCGAGCGCAAGATCGACCGCAAGCGCAGCTCCATTGAGCGTAAGCGCAAGCGCACGACCGTGGACGCATCCTTCATCGTGACGGCCGAGAACCTCAGCAACAACCCGGTCACGGTGGAGCTCGGCGACCGGGTGCCGGTTGCTCAGAACGAAGACATCGAGCTCGACGACGTCGAGATCCCGAAGCAAGCGAAGCGGAGCCGGGACGGAGTCGTCAGCTGGACTGCCACGCTCGCACCCCGCACGAAGCGAAGCTGGCGCATCGAGTACACGCTTGAGTACCCCAACGACTTCCTCAAGAAGAAGCGTCCATCGCCGGCCAACAAG
This sequence comes from uncultured bacterium, assembly GCA_938040325.1. Lineage (GTDB taxonomy): Bacteria > Myxococcota_A > UBA9042 > PHBI01 > PHBI01 > CALHXW01. Next base: position 30,915 of record CALHXW010000171.1, read on the forward strand.
CAGCGCAAGCTCTACGACCAGATCCATCAGTTCGAGAGCACGCTCTAGCAGCGTCTACTGACAGTCGCCTGCTTGGGGCTGCTGGGTCAGGCCGTCAGCGGCTGGGGCTGACGGCCTGTTCAGCGACGCATGGAGTCGAGTCGGACGCGGCGGCCAGCTCGTCGCGTGTGCACCACACGAAGCGCATGGGCGGCCTCGGCAAGAGCGCCCTGGAGCGGGTGAATCGAGCCAGCCGCCTCTCCATGTGCGCTGCGCTCGCCCGTGTCTTTAGCGATGTCGGCGACCCGGTCTGCGCCCACGCGACGCGCGGTCAGCACGATCTCGTTGCACGCTTGGAGTCGGCGGGTCTGCCCTTCATCGTGCTCGATCTCGTAGAGCCACTTTGGAACCGACCGGATGAAGTCGCGGATGGTCGTCCGTGCGGTGCGAGCGTCGGCAGCAAAGAGCTCGTCGAGCGTCTCACCGTTGAGGCGGTCCACGCGGGCGGTTGCCAGGCGCTCGACCAGCCCGAGCAGGTTGCCGAAGTCTTCGCCGTCGTACTTCACGTGGGCGTCCGCTTCGACCCGGTTCCACTGGCCAAAGGGATCGGCATGCGGCGCCAAGCAGATGATCGGAAGCTGCAGCGTCGTCGCGTCTGATCGCATGCGCTTGACCGCGTCATAGCCGCTGCCGCGCGTTAGGCGATGGTTGACGACAACCAGGTCAAAGGGCGTTCGCCGTGCGGCTTGAAGCCCTTCGTGGACCGAGTCCACCACGGTGAGATCGTGGTCGGCGAGGGCTTCCTTGAGCGCATCCAGCCAGTGGCGGTTGTCGCCAAGAACGAGGATGTTGACGGGAGTGCCTGCCCCCATCGAAACTTGCTCCACGTCGACCGCGGCCACGCTGGGACGTGTCACTCGGCGCGTCTGATGCCGCCGCTGGAGCTGGTCCCAGCGCTCAACGAACTCGCTCGCGCTCGGGCGGTCTTCATAACGAGGGCTCAAGAGGTCCGAGATGAGCGCTGCAGTGGCCGCTTCGATCGATGGCTTCACGGTGCGGGGGTCCGGCGCCTCGGTCATGGCGATCGTCGCGTCGAGGATCTCGCGCGAGTCGGTCAGCTCCCCAAGGAACTCTTCGCCGGTCAGCGCCCACCACAGGAGGGCGCCCAGGCCGAACATGTCCGAGCGCGGCACAGAGTTGCCCTCGCACTGCTCCCGGGCCAGGTAGCCCGCCGTGCCCAGCGCAGTGTCGTGCATGCTCCCTTCGTAGCCGTCGATCTTGGCGATGCCGAGGTCGATGAGCTTGGTCTCAAGCTTGCGCGTGTGCGGATTGCGGGAAACGAACACATTGCCAGGTGTCACATCGCGATGCACAACGCCCGCGCGATGCAGCGCCCCGAGGGCACTTCCCAGCTGGGAGAAGATCGGAAAGTAGACGCCATGAGAGAGCGGTGCTCTGCGCTCTAGCAGAGCCTCGAGGTCAAGACCTGGCAAGTACTCCATCACAATCGCCGGCAGGCCCGCAGCCGTGTCGCCGACCGAGTAGATCGTGACCACGTTCGGATGGTTCACGCGGCCCGTTGCAATCGCCTCCGCCTTGAAGCGCTGGCGAATGACCTCGATGCCCCAGCTCTCGCCCTCATCCTCGCGGGCGACTTTGACGGCGACCTGGCGCCCGATCGAGCTCTGTGCAGCGAGGTACGCTGTGGCGAACGTTCCGGCGCCGAGCACCTCCCGAATCTCAAAGTCCCCGAGGATTTGAGTTCCGACGAGCGGGTCGTTGTCAGATTCCGTTGCCAATCATGCGCCTCGTTTCATGCGGTTCATGCTTCGTTCGTAGCAAAACAATCGGCGGAGTTTGTCAGGTTCTCCAGCGAGCGACGATCGGTTTGAAACCCTGCGCGCTCGACGTCAGCGAGTCGTGCGGCGTCGGCCACCGCCATACGCCTTCTGGACCCGGATGCGCGTGACGTTTGCGGTGACCTGGAGCATCTCATGGTTCGGGCGGTCGCGCCCAACAAGCACCACGGCAAACCCGCCAAAGCTCTTCATCGAGAGCCACCCGCCGGCGCCCTCCGCCAAGAAGTCGTCGAGCTCCTGCCCTGCGACTCCAGAGACCCCCAGCGCGTCGATCGCGCGCCGGACCTCGTCGAACGCGTTCGTTAACAGCAGCTCGTCATAGGGCTTGGTGCACTGGCTCTCCAGGCACTGGCCCGTGGCGTCGAACACGCCGGCCGCAACAAGCCCGGGAATCGACCGCGTTGCCCGAAGTGCCTTCATACGCTCTTTCCGTCGAGGAGGGCGGAGAGCTTCGACGCGTCCTTTCCGAGCTGCTCCGACTTGGGCCCGCGGGCGATCACCGTGAGCTCGCCTTTGTCGCGGACGAAGTAGAAGTGCTCGTCTGAGCCCACCGCCCAATGAGCGGTCGTACCGAGCCCCAAGAGTCCCATGGCATTTCGCAGTGCACCCGACGCGCTGCTCGTCGCCGCGGCCCAGGTGTCTGCTTCGGCACTGCCTTCCGTAGCTGCCACCGTGCTGTCGGCGGCCAAACACACGACGGCGGCGTCCACCAGCGACGACGCAACTGCTCGCGTCGCCAAGTCATCGGCCGTCGCCGAGAGTGGGCGTGTTGGACTGGCCTTTCGGACCGATGGCCGAGTCAGCGGTCGAGATGCTGGTGGCGTCTCGATCGCGGGGGGCTTGTCGACCGCTGGAGCCGGCGCTGGTGTCGGATCCGGCGCGGCGCTCTCGCTGGCGATGAGGTCGTCGGTGATCGCGACGACGGGCATGACACCGAGCGCATCTGCGAAGTGCGTTGCCGGGATATCAAGGGCCGCCAGGCGGTTCTTGCTGCGGGCACGTCGCGTTCGAACGAGGAGCCCGGTCTTGGGTTTGAGCGCGACCACAATCGTGCCTTCTCGATCCCCAGGCGGGTTCGCCGCGAGGTGTTCCTGCAGCGTCTCCGCGAGGTGTCCAACGACGCCGCGAAGAGTCTCGACCACGCCATCGCCTTGCTGGGTGCTCGCTTCGTACTCTGGCAGGCCGTGGTCGTTGAGGGACTTCCTCAGTCGCTTGACGGGCTCGGCACCTTGAAGGTCGCGCTTGTTCCACTGGAACGCGACCAGCGGCTGCTGGGCGCGGCCGCTTCGCTCAAGCAGCGCTTTCAGCTCAGCGAGGGCAGCCTTGTTGGCCTTCATGCGCTGAGGGTCTGAGTCCGCCACGAACACGACGGCGTCAGCGCCGCCGATCACGGTCGCGCGCGCGTCGAGCTCGCCGCTGTCAGCGAAGCTGCTCACTGGGAGTGTCCAACCATCGCTCGATGACTCGGCGGCTCGCTTGATCGTCGGTGTCGAAAAGAGGTCGAGCTCGAGCTCGAGGTTGGCGACCCTCTCACCCTTGACGCGCAGGCACTCAAAGCTGGTTTCGTCGGGGTTACCGACGTCGAGCGTGATGACCTCGCCCCGCCGGTCCTCAGGGTAGGCCTTCGCGAGCGCATTCAGGTTGCCCGTCTTGCCGGCGCCAACCGCACCGGTGAAGACGATCTTCATCACCGCGGTGCGTTTCGTGAGGTCCACATTGGCCACAGCGTTCGTAGTTTCCTGAGTGTCGAGTGTGTCTGGCCCGTACGGCCAGAGAGAGTCGAGTGAGCGGACCCACCCCGTCCAGACTGCAAACTTAGCCCGATAAGTCCCAGCCCGCCAAGCTCAACCGGCCAAGATGACGGCTCTGTGCCGGCAGCGGCCTGGCTCGAATTCGGATCGGGTGCCGGTGTCGAGTCCAAATTGTGATCGCAAGCGGTGAGGAAGCCGCCGATTTCTAAAGAAGAAGCAGGTCCGAGTACGTGCCGCTTGAGAACGCTGCGAGCGTCCATAAACGAAGGACGTCACGACCCTCGAGCCTGTCACGGGGCCCTCGTTGTGCGGCGCGAGCCGCGATCGGCCTGCGCACTGAGGGGCAGTGCGCGGGTTCAGCTCGCACTCGCCATCTTGCTCTGCGACGCCCGCAGAACGCCGGTTGCCTGCGCAATCTCCGACTGGGTGAGCAAGCGCGTCAGGTCCACCATCCAGCCCACCGATGCGCGCTCGCCCGCTAGGCGCTCAGGCACAGCGAATGCGCCGGTGACGGCACGTCCACGCCCGTGCAAGAAGCCATCCGGAAACTCGCGCGCAAGCTCAACGCCGCCGACCATGAGGCACGCACCGGAGCGTAGCGCAATGGGTAGTGGGCCGTCCTTCGTTGGCACCTCGGCGAAGATCCACGCGCTGTCGACGGGTGGCTGGTCAAAGAGGGTGCCAAGATCCCACGCGCAGTAGGCGGTGTCTCCCGACGTGACGACCATTCGGTCGCCAACCGCCTCGATCTTGACCTCATCCGCCAGCGCCATCCGGACAATGCTCGAGACCGGCACTGCCATGATGTCATGGTGAACCGAGAAGACGAGGTGCAGCGCACTCTGTCCGCTGCTCATTTCTTACCGCCCTTGGTCCAGTCGCACAGCGCTTCGATGGCGTTCGACAAGCTCTCGCCGGTAAAGGGCTTGGTGAGGTAGTCGTTGGCGCCGAGCGCGCGGGCCTGGTCGCGGTGCTTCTTGCCCGAGCGGCTTGTGACCACCACGATTGGAATCTCTTTGAACTGTGGCACGTAGCGCAGGTCGCGGATGAGGTCGTAGCCATTCATTCGCGGCATCTCGAGATCCGTGAAGATGATGTCGAACGTTCCAGCGCGCAGCTTCTCAAGCGCGTCCATACCGTCGATCGCCAGAGTCACGTCCAGGTTGAGCTGCTTGAGTGCGCGCTCAGCTACCTTGCGCACGGAGACCGAGTCGTCGATGAACAGCACGCGCAGCTTGCCGGTGTAGGGCACAGCTGGCGGCTCCTGACGCTTGGCCGCGGCCGTTGCCTTGGCCTTGGCTTGGGCGCCGGGCTTGGCGTCGGCCTTGGCCACAGGCTTGTCCGCGGGCGCTCCGGCACCGGGCTTCGGCGGTGCCGCCTTGGCCGCAGGCTTCGGCGGTGCTGCCTTGGCTCCGGGCTTCGGCGGTGCCGCCTTTGCTGTGGGCTTCGCCGGTGCCGTCTTGGCCTCAGCCTTCGGCGGCGCGGCCTTTGCTGTGGGCTTCGCTGGCGTGGCCTTGGCCGTGGGCTTCGCCGGTGCCGGCTTGGCTGGTGCCGCCTTCGCGCTTGCTTTGTCCTGAGCTGGCTTCGCAGCTGCGCTCGGCGCCTTCGCGCTCGCCTTGCCATCGGCGCTCTTTGCCGGCGGCACCGGGGGCGCCTCGACCTTGGTCGACCCGCTCGTCCCTTTCTTCGACTGGGCCTTGAGTGCGGCCTTCTTCGCCTTCGCAGCCTCGTGCTTGGCCTCGTCGCGCGCCTTGTCTTCGGTCGAACGCGAGCCGCTCGCGGAGCTAGCATCGGTGGAGGACTTCGGCTCGTTCCGTGACGTTGTTCGCGAGCGCTTGGAGCCCTTCGTCGTCTTTTTGGTGCTCGCGGGAGCCGCTGGAGCCTTCAGTCCGAGCGGGCCGGGGAGCAGGCTCGCATCGGTGTCGACGGTCTCGATGACGACGGCAGAGCTCTTGAGCTTGCCGTCACCAGCGTGGGCCTCGATGAGGCTCGGCACGTCGAGGATGAGCGCGAGGCCACCCGTTCCGCGAAGCGTCATGCCCGAGAAGAGAGGGTGGTCGGCAAGGATCTCGCCGAGCCCCTTCACCACGATCTCTTCCTGGCCGATGATGGCGTCGATCTGAAGCCCCATGCGCTGCTCACCGACGCGCAGGACCAAGATGGGTCCGTCGCCGCGCGCTTCGTGCCCGAAGAGCTGGTCGAGGCCCTTAAGCGGCTGGTAGGCGCCGTCGACGAGGACGCGCCGAACACCCGCAGACGTCACCGTCTGGGCTTCTTCAACCAGCAGGAGTCGGTCGGCAAAGTAGAGGGGCACGGCATAGGTGTGGTTGTGCGCCTGCACCAGGATGGCCCGCGTGATGGCCAACGTCAGGGGCAGCGACATCACGAACGTCGTGCCCTGACCGGCCTTCGTCGACACGCGGATCGTACCGTTGAGCCGCTCCACGGCCCGGCGCACGATGTTGCCGCCGAAGCCGCGTCCCGAGACCTCTCCGACCATCGAGCGCGTGCTGATGCCGCGTGCAAAGATGAGCTCGGCGATCACCGGATCGTCGTCGGCGACATCCGGACTGATGAGGCCGGCTTCCACCCCGCGCTTCTTGAGCGCCGCGAGGTCGAGGCCGCGTCCGTCATCGCTGACTTCGATGACGATCTGGCCGGACTCTTGGCGTGCCGTGAGCTGCAGGTGCCCCATCGGGTCTTTGCCGCTGGCGATACGCTGCTCGGACGTCTCGACGCCGTGACCGATCGCGTTGCGCACAAGGTGAAGCATCGGCGCAAAGAGCGAGTCGGCCATGGTCTTGTCGAGCAAGACGTCTTCGCCTTCTGTGCGGACACGCACCGAGCGTCCTTCACGCTGGGCGGCATCGCGGGCTGAGAGTCGGAGCCGCGTAAACATGGTCTCAAGTGGGACCATCCGGGCGCGTGTGACCTCGCTCTGGATGCCCGTCACGATCGAGCTGAACGACTCGGAGTCGTCGCCAAACGCCGTCAGCTCGCTGTGGACGAGGCTGTCGATCTCGCCGGTGTCCATGGCGATCTCTGCGAGGCTACGCGACAGCACGTGGATGTCGTCGTACCGGTCGAGCTCGAGGTCTGAGAACGACTGCCACTCGCTGTCGTCGTCCTCTTTGCGCGTGTCGTCTTTGGCGAGACTGCTCTCGAGCGAGGCAAACTCGTTCTGAACGCGGAAGCGATCGACGGCGTCGATCAGGCGCTTGCGGCCTCGACCTAGCTCGTTCTGCAGGCTGCGAAGCGCGTCCACGCGGGCCACCAGCCGCGAGCGGCTCACGACCAGCTCTCCTGCCAGGTTCATCAGGCTGTCGAGTCGCTCGATCGGAATGCGCAAGAAGCGTCGCTCCATGCCGAAGTCGGCATCGATCTCGCCGCGCGATGAGCGCGACGAACGCCGCGCCCGCCCGGGCGTCCCGGTCTCGGCGCTTGGCTCTCGGTCCGAGTACGTCTTGCCCTCAAACGTGGCTGCGAGCTGCGCCTCGACCCGCGCTGCGTTGGTCTCGACGTAGCCGTCGCGGGCCTGGCGGAGGTTCTTGCGCACGCCGCTGAGGATCTTGGCCAGCGCGTTGGCGACGTTGCGCATCGGCGGCAGAATCGATGCCTCAAGCATCCGCTCGAGGAAGTCCTCGACGTGGTGGACGACCTTGCCGACCGGCGTAAGCTCGACGGCGTAGAGGGCACCCTTGAGCGTGTGATGAGCTCGCATGAGCTCCTCGAGGTCGGCGCGCGGGCGGTCGCTCTCGTCGAGCTTCACCAGCACGCGCTCGATGTTGTCGAAGAGCTCGCCGCACTCCATCTCAAAGGCTTCGAAGAGCTCTTTGTCCTGGTTGATGTTGACGCTCGCTCGAACCGCGGCCGACGCCACGTTCGTGCTGGTCGAGCGGGTGCTGCGTGGGGGGACCCGCGTGACGATCTGCGGTTTCTCGGCCGTGTCGATGCTCCCAGAGCGCGACACGCCGGTCGACGCTGGGATCGTCATGCGTACGAGCAGGCCTTCGATGCCCGCCAGCCCGTGCTCGATGTGGGTGAGGCCTGCAGCTTGGCTCTCGCAGAGCTTTCGCAGGTTGCTCGCGGCCTGAGCGACCGCGTGGCTATCGACCAGCGCGGCCGATCCCTTCAGCCGGTGCATCATCCGGCCCAGCTGGCTGCGGATCACAACGCTCCGCTTAGCGGACGCGGTCGTCAGCTGCTGCGTCAGCTCGCGCGCATCGGCGAGCAGCTGCTTGGCTTCGTCGGCAAAGAACCGCCGGGCTCCGACGGCGTCGTCGTCGCGGCGCCGCGCAACCGGTGCAAGCTGAGCGATGCCAGCCGTGTCGAACATGGCGTTCGTCTGCTTGACGATGCCGTCGACGAAGGTCGGCGTCAGCGGGGCTTCACCCTCGAGGACCGACTCCATCTTGAACTGCAGCGCCTTGGCCTGCTCGCCGACGTCGCTGAGTCCAACGGCGAACGCGGCGCCTTTGAGCGTGTGGAAGATGCGCTCGACCTGGGTCACCGACGCCCGGTGGTTCGGGTCGCCCATCAGCACTTCGAGGTAGCCCTGAAGTGCCACAAGTCCTTCGCGCGCCTCCTGGCGGAAGGCGTCGAGGATCTCGTCCTCCTCGCTCTTCGGGGCTTGGCCGAGGTCGACTTCGAAGGCCGAGAACGAGAACTCTTCCTCTTGGTCGGCGTTGGCGGTGACGTTGACGACGAGCTCAGCGCTTTGCGCGATCTCAGCGTCCAACACCTCGCCTTCCCAGGCGGTTGCCAGCTCCGTCGCCTCCGCCTGCTTTCCGGCGAGCTCCAGCTCAACCATCTTGCGTAGCTCGGCGGCGCCTCGCTTGTAGATCTCGCCCAAACGCTTTGCGCGTGCGGCTTGGAGCTCGATCTCATGAAGGGCGAGCTGTCCTTTCGCGACAAGCTCTTCCAGCAGGCGGCTGGTGTTTGCAAGCGATGTTGCTCCCACGAGGCTTGCGGTGCCAGCGATCGTATGACTCGCTTCACTCATTGCCTGCAAGTGGGCTTCGCTCTTCTTCAGCTGCGAGGCAACGTCCAGCCCCTTGCCAGATGCGATGGCCTGGGAAGCCTTGTCGATCTTGGCGAGGTTGTGGGTCATGTCCTCGGCGAATGAATCGCGGACATCATCTATGGAGAAGCCAGCCATGTTGCTTTCTCGCTTGCTTGGTGTTCAGGGGCTCTCTGCGCGCGCCCGTAGGAGGACAGGCGGGCGCAGAGAGTGAGTGTGCCGCGGCGGCCATGCTGCGGCCGCGGCGTCTTTGGGGTGGCCGAAGCCACCAGGGGCTCGACTAAGCCACCTTGAACTGACGCACGGTCTTGGTCAGCTGCTCCGACAGGGCGCGGAGCTCGTCAACGGTGGCCACTGTGGCCTCCGCACCTTGCTGCGTCTGCTGAGCAATCGCGCTCACCTGAGACATTGAGGCCACCACGCGCTTGGTGCCTTCCACCTCGGACTGGGCGGTCTTTGAGATGTCGGCAACGAGGTTAGCCGATTGCGATGACACGCCACGGATACTCGCGAGCGAGTCACCTGCGTGAGACACCGTGACCGACTCCTGCTCCACGACCTGCGTCTGCTGCTCAATGGCGTGGACCGTCTCGGTCGTCTCGGCGTGAATGGCCGACACGAGCTTGTCGATCTCTTGGGTTGCGTTTGCTGTACGTTCCGCCAGCTTACGAACCTCCTCCGCAACAACCGTAAAGCCGCGTCCGTGCTCACCAGCACGGGCGGCCTCAATCGCGGCGTTAAGTGCGAGCATGTTCGTCTGCTCCGAAATGCGCGCGATCGTCTCCACGATACCGGTAATCTCCATCGAGCGGTCGCCGAGGCCCTTCATCTTTTTGGCACCCGCCTGCACGTTTGAGCGCAAGCCGTCCATACCGCGGATAACGCGCTGGACTGCTTCCGTACCCTCAACGGCCGACTCCTCGGTGCGCTTGGCGGCTTCGGCCGCGTCGTTGGCGGTGCTTGCCACGTTGCCAATCGACTGGGACATGGCCTGCACCTGCTGCACCACCTGGTTGATTTCTCGCGCCTGGTTGGCAGCACCGGTGGCCATGTTCGTTGCTGACGTCGAGATGCCCTCAACCGCCACGTTGGTACGTGACACCTGGCTGAGCACCTCGCGAATCACGTCTTCGAGCGACTCGAGCAGCTGGTTGAAACCGTCCGCCACGTTACCGAGTGCACCGGTGGTCACCTGAGCGCGCACGGTCAGGTCTCCGTCGGACGCGTCAGACACGACCGAGAGGAGGTCGAGGATGTTGGCCTGAAGCTCCTTGTTCTTGCTCTCAACCTTGGCACCCAGCTCACGTGACTCCACGAGGGCTGCGTTAATGAGGTTGTAGTCCTGGGTCACGTCGCCGAGCTCGTCGGCGGTGTTGGCCGTGAACTTCTCGTTGGTACCGGCGATCATGCGGCGGGTAAAGAGACCGAGGTTTGACACCGAGCCCTTCACAGAGAGGTAGAGCGCGTAGAAGAGGTAGAGGAGCAAGAGAATCGCGAACACAGCAGCGAGCAGACCGGTGGTTCGGTTTGCTCGGTAGCCGTCCGCACGGTCAATACAGAGGGCGTCGAGGTCTGGACCCACGGCCGCGGCGAATGCCTCAAGGCGCGCAAGCGACGCGAGTGCCGGGTCGATGGTGCCGCGGGCGCCGAGGTTCTCCTCTTCGCCCGAGAGGTGCCGCAGCTTCACGGCTTGTGCAAAGCCGGCCACCTCGGCCTGGAGCTCGTTGGCAGTCGCTCGCGGCTTCGCGGTCATCGTGAAGTTGGTGTCGTTGTTGTCGAGCTTCTTCTGGTTCTCGGCATAGGCAGTGACCATGTTCCGGGTGACGAGCTCGTTGGTGGTGTCGCCCAGCGTCTGGTAGAGCGCCGAGAGCTCGATGATCCGGTCAGCCGCCGCTTTCGCATCGGTCTCGGTGTCGAGCGCGCGGGTCGCGGCACGGGCGATGGCCTCGCCGAACACGCCGTTCTTCACAACGAAGGCGTCCATGAGCCAGTAGGAGTCGAGGTCGGGGTCGAGGATGAGGTTCGACTGGTCACCGATGACGTTGATGAGCTGGTTGAGCTCGTCGGTCATCGTCTTGTGGGCAGCTTCCGACTGAGCGATGCTCGTGAACTGCGTGCCGACGATGTTCTTCCAGTGGCTCTTGGCGAGCTGCCAGCCCTTGGACGTCTCGAACTCCTCGCCGTACTTCGCGTCGAGCTCCTCAAGGACGCCGATGGCGGCTTGCGCCTTCGTCCGAACGCCGTTGGTCTTGTTGCCGTACTCCGGCTCGCCGCCCAGGATACCGGCCACGTAGAGGCGGTGCCGCTGAACCTCCCACATGAGCGCGTTGACGCCGTCAATGTGTTCCACACCGTCAGACTCTAGCTGGGAGAAGTCTGCCGAGTCGGTAGAACCACTCCACTGGAGGTACGCGGTGAACGCGAATGGCACCAGCAGGATGAGCCCCACCACAACGAACTTCGGTGCGTACCTAAGCTTGTTGAGGACGGCGAGTGCGGGCTTGAAGATCGCTCTCCAGCCGCCCGCGGTGTTCACACTCCCAGAGGCAAGCTCTTGGGGATTCGTCTGTTGTACCATTGGTTTCCTCCTAAATTAGCGCGGCGCGACGCGTCGCAGTCGGTCTACGGTGACCCGGCTGGGGTCTTCTACTGAAAGCTGAGGTCGTGGAGGCGGTCGGTGACCACCTCGGGATCGAGGAGCGTGACGACCAGCTCGCGGTCATCCATGTCGAGAAAGCCGGAGACCACGGCGTGCTCAGCCGCCCAGTCTCGGGCGGCGAAGCGGCCCTGGTCGTAGCGAACCACCGACTCCATGCGGTCGATCACGAGGCCGGCGATCGGTCCTCCGTCACGGCGCAAGACCAGCGCGATGACGGAGTCGTCGAGCGCGACGCTCGCCTCCGGAAGCTCCAGCGCCGAGACCATGTCGATCAACGCCACCGGCGCACCGCGCAGGTTAAAGAGTCCCTCGACCGCGGCGTGCGAGCCAGGCACTGGAACCCAAGAGTCGATCGCAACCACCTCGCCGACAAAGTCGGTCGAGATGCCGTATGCGCGCTCGCCAAGCCAGAAGACGCACACGGTCTCGGCGCCCTCGCTGCGCGTCCCTTCGCCGCGGTGCGTGCCGCCGCCGGTCCCGCCGGTTCCGCCGGTCCCAAACGAACCGGTATCATTGGTGCTGCGGCTGGTATCCATCAGGCCACGAACTTGCTGATGAGGGCGCTGAGGTCAGCCGGCGTGAAGGGCTTACCCACATGACCGTCCGCACCCTGCTTTTTGCCCCAGAAGACATCGCTGTCTTCGTTCTTGGTGGTGACGAGCACGACGGGAATCGCCTTCGTGTCCTCGCTGCGCTTGAGCTTGCGGCAGGCGTTGAAGCCGTTCATGCCAGGCATGACAACGTCGAGGAAGATCATCGCGGGCTTTTCCGACTCCGCCTTCTGGATGCCTTCGGCACCGTCTGACGCGAAGATCGGCCGGTGCCCGGCTTTCAAGACGACGCTGCCAATCAGTTCGCGATCGGTCTTCGCGTCGTCGATGATGAGGATTGTTGCCATAGTCGTGTGTTCTCCTAGAACTGTCGCCGAGGGTGTGGCGCTCTAAAGGTCCAACAATTGCTCGATCTCGAGCACGTGCATTGGTTTGGGGGCCACTCGGTCGAAACCAGCAGCGGACAGCGCCTCGAGGCGCTTGGGATTGAAGAGGTCGAGGGTCGCAAGCAGCGCGAAGTCACCGCGGCTCTTGAGCTCGGCCGCGCGTTTTGCAAACGCGATCGGGGCCTTACCGTTGGGTGCCGCATGGATGATGCACAGCGACGGCGCTTCTCGTTCGATCAACTCGAACATGTCGTCGAGCGAGTCGACAGGGGTACAAACAAGTGGCTGGTCGCGATTCCTTAGGTAGCGGCGCAGAGGCTCAACAACGCCGTCGCCGTCCGGGTCGTAGATAACAACCGGGCCCGGCTGGACAACCCCGGTGCGAATCGAGATGACATCAACAGCGACAAGCCGTGCCAGCGCCGCCATGCCCTCGGCGCGATCGACACTGAGCTGTGCAACGAGGCTATCAGCACTCAGGCGGCCGTCCACGAGGGAGAGCGCTTGGCGCTCGACGGGCTCGAGACGGAGACGCGCGACCCGCTTCGAGAATCCCGCCTGGCGGACGATGATCGCGTTGGACGCGATCGCCGTGCCGTTCTGCATGCCGCTCTGTCGGAGCTGGTCGAGGCGCATTTGCGCGAGGCTGATGCTCTCCTTGTAGGGCCCGACCCACGTCGGCAGCGTCGACGGCTTCGGCCAGGTGAAGCGGCCCGCCCCTCCGTCGAGCAGTCGTCCCGCCACGCGGCGGCTGCCGCTCGTGACGAGTCGGTGCACCTCGTCGAGCGGTACTTGGCCGTCTTCGGCCAGCGACAGGTAGAGGGGCCGACCGGTCGCCCGTTGGTCGTTCTTGGCCTTGTAGATCGACCGCTTCGAGACCTTGTCGAGCGAGAACTCGGCTGTGTTGTGGTAGCGCTCTGGATCGGTGCAGGTGGCGAGGACCAAGTCCCCCGCCCAGAAGTAGAGCATCATGTGCTCGTCTTCGCGCGCGATCTCCACAACGCCGGTGTGCTGCGCGCGGGCCACGAGCTCCAGCAGCTCGCTTGCGGCGATGGCCGATAGGTCGCCGACCATGCGCTGGTCGAGGTCCGACGACGGTGGCGGCCCGATGATGGGCGCGAGTGCGGCGACCGTCTCTTCGACGACCCGCGGCGTGATGATCTTGCGCCCGAAGTAGGCGGACGCTGGCTTGTCCCCAAGGCTCGCCATGAACTCTGGGATGCGCGCCAAGTTTCGTCGAAACGCCGTGTAGAGCGCGAGCGCTGCGGCTTCCGGGTCGCGGCCCGGCTCCACAGGCGCGGCGGTCTGGCTACCGCCCTCGGCAGCTGCGCGGACTCTCGTGACGACGTCCTCGGCGGCGAAGGGCTTGGTGATGAAGTCCTTGACGCTGCTGTAGACATCGAACTCGGGTTTGACCTGCGCGCTCTTGGCGGTCATCACGACGATTGGGACGCCTGCCGTTCGCTCGTCGTTGGCGAGCTGGGCGCACACGTCTGTGCCACGCATGTCGGGCAGGATGTAGTCCAAGAGGATGGCTGTCGGCGGTTGAGCGAGCGCACGCTCGATGCCTTCACTGCCGGAAGCGGCGAACTCGAGCGAGTCGTTGCTCTCGCGGAAGCTCAGCTCGACGAGCTTGCGGATGGTGAGGCTGTCGTCGATGACCAAGAGCTTCATCAACGCACCTCCATCATCAGCGCTGAGACCAGCGCGTCGTCACCGAGGAGGCCGTTTTCGATCGAGTTGACGAGCGTCTGGGCGCCCGCTCGGTGGCCGATCCGTATCATCGAGTCGATCTCGTCGTCGCTCTGGGAGCTGGTCACGGCGATGGCGACCACGAGGTCCGAGGCATAGGCAGGGATCTCGCGGTAGGACTTCTTGCGCTGGCTCAGCGAGCCCCGAAGGTCCCACCAGCGCGGCAAGCGGCTTGGGCTCGCAAAGAAGAGACGGCTCGTGGTGCTCGGCCAGTAAAACTGCCAGGTGTTGGTCACCGGGCTGAGCCTGACCACACCCGCGCGGTCGCCGATGAGCTTCTTGAGCTTCTTCTCGGAGTTCGCGTTGTCATGTTCGGTCTCGAAGTGCTTGGCGAGTGACTCTAGCTCGCCGTTGGAGAGCTGCTTTTGGGCGTCGAAGTGGACGATGCCGATCGTGGCGTCGCGGGCGTCGCGGCCGACCAGCGGCAGGTAGGCGCTGCGCGGAGCGACGGCGCCTCCGTGCTCGTTGGCCGCGCCAATCCACGAGGGCAGCTCCTCGCTGCGGATCTGGTCACTCGGTGTCGCGTCGACCGAGCCCAGACGGGCCACCCAGTGGTCGGGGTTGAGGTGCTCTCGACGCTCGAACGGCGAGTCGTCGACCGAGTCGTTGGTGAACGAGCGGCTGGGTCGCGAGCCACGGGATGCAGCGCTCGTGTGCTCGCGCAGCTCCGACTCTAGGCGCTCGGCGGTGATGGGCTGTCCCAAGAGCAGCATCCGGCCCTCGTGCAGCGGCACCGTCGGACGCACAAGCTCGTCGTGGCAGAGCAGAAAGACCTGGGCGTCGTCGGCGAGCTCCCAAAGCTCGGCGATCGCCGCCGGCACCTTGCGCTCGCCTGAGGGCAGCTCGCCGAAGAGGACCCTCGCGTCAGCCACGGAGTCGGCGGGATCGCCGGGCTTCCACGAGCGCGTCTCCATCTTCATCTGGCTTAGCGCCCGCTCGATGAGCGTCTGGAAGTCTGAGTTCATGCCTTCCGGCACGATGGCAAGAGCTTTACCCATCAGGCCCGTCCGCCTTTGCTGTTGGAGCGGACGTCGCCAACGATGTCGCCGATCAACCGGTCCAGGTCGATGGCGATCGCCGTGGTGCCGTCCTCAAGAAGTCCAGGGATCGTCCAAGGAAGATCCGGGCCCGGGTCATCGGGATCCTCGTCGACCCAGACGCTCTCGAACCCCCGTGTTCCGTCCACTTCGACAGCCCATCGCAAGCCGGCGCGCTCGCCCACGATCATGACCGCCTTGGTCGTCCGTGACTCCATACGCGCTCGCTCCGGCGCGGGCACTGCCGAGAGCAGCACGATGACGTCGTCGTCGAGCACTCCCATGCCGGCCACGGCCGCGTTCGAGAAAGGCGGGCTGGGCGCGACATCAAAGTCCAAGATCTGACCTACTTGCGAGCGGGGGATGGCGATCTTGTGGGGACCGACATCGCACGTGAGTGCAGAAGACTCTCGAAGCTCAGCATTGGGCATGGCACGCGGCTCTCAATTGGTTTGTCTACGACAGGGAACATTCCCTCGTGCCACTTCCGTCGTGCGTTCTGCAAACGAACTTAACGAAAAAAAATGGTTCAACGGGTGTTCGCTTGGTTCGGCCAGCCCCGCACCTTTCTCTGCTCCGTTTCAATTCGAAACCGAAGGGCGGGATCGTCGGGCATCTGACCGAGCACGCGTGCGACTGGCGGATCGCGCTGGCCGTGTCACTTTGAGCCGTGATTTCGCGGATTTTCATGTTGTGTTGCCGGCGCCGGCGATGGTCGCCTCACGTGGCTCAGAGCCGAAAACGGGAGCGGCGTCAGGGCACAAGCTGCGACGCGCGAGGAAAGCGCGCACCGCAACAACCGCCCGACGATCCTGATCGCAGCTTGGGCCCATGCGCAGCCCCTACGGTTTGCTCTGGCGAGAGCAAGCGTCGCGCGACCACTGACCGCGCCGGCGCTTCATCTACCGTCCCGACGATCGCGTCGCTCAGAGCCCGCGTAAGGTTTTGTTGCGGCACACTCAGTCCCCTGTAAAGTGGCGCCTGCCGAACAACTCTTATGAACTTTTCGCTCGGGCGCTGTCAGCTTTTCTAAAGCTCTGGAGCGTCTGGGCCGACGGCACTTTCGTACTATCACTTCCATGGAGATTCCCATGACGCGATTTCTGACATCATTGTTGGCTCTCGGACTGCTACTGCCGACAGCCTCCGCCAACGCAGACCCGATCAAGATTGACCTGTGGGGCTTCGTCGATACGTCCCTGACGTACAGCTTCATGCCCGAAGGCGTCCGCGACGCCAACGGCGTGAGCCTCGGGCTCGACCAGGCCGAGATCGACGTCATCGTCGCCCTCGCCCCCGGTCTGACGCTGCGTACCGACCTCAACTGGTTCCCTGGCGCAGGCGCCGCGAGCTTTGGCGGCATCGTCGAGCAGGCGTTTGCCGAGTGGTACCCCGCCGGGCACGACAAGGGCTTCTTCCTGCGCGCCGGTAAGTGGAACGCACCGATCGGGTTCGAGACGATCGACCCCACGGGCCTCTACCAGTTCTCGCAGGGCCTCCTGTTTAGCTTCGCGACGCCCGCGAACCTCAACGGCTTCGCCTTCGGTTGGCACGCCCACGAGTTCAAGGCTCAGCTCTGGCTGACCAACGACTGGGATGTCGACAAGACGCCGAAGGACGCCAGCGTGGGTGGTCGCTTGGACGTGCCGCTTGGCGACACCGGCACCGTCGGCCTCTCGACGACGTACGGCGCCATCCAGGACTCCGACCTCGCGGTGTTCATGGTCGACGTCGACGCGGCGCTGACCTTCGACGCCCTCACCATCGGCGCCCAGGTCAACTTCGGTCTCCAGGACGAGGCCCAGTCGCTCGGCTTCCTTCTCATGGGTAGCTACGCGGTCAACGACATGCTCGGCGCGACCCTGCGCTTTGACTACCTCGACCGCGAGTTCGGCACGGTCTACAAGGGCATGAGCATCACCGCCGCGGCGATGATCGGGCTCGTCCAGGCCGAGCGCGATGGCTCCAAGACGACGGCTCTGGCGCTGATCCCCGAGCTTCGCTTCGACCTGCCTGACGGTGGCGACACGGTCGGTACGTTCGCGCTCGAGCTGCTCGCTTCTTTCTAGGCGCCTGCGCGAAAATAGTGTCTATCATGCGCAGCCTGAGCGCGTCGGAACGCCGACGCCGCTCAGGCTGCGTTTTAGGTTCAGATCACCTCCACTCTTCGTCTCACTGACAAGGACGCGATGCCGAAGCGAGGAACATCACAGGGAGACGAGCTCTCGCTCGACCTACCCCTCGACGTGTTCAGTGGCAGCGTGACCTCTGTTCAACCCGCTAGTAGCTCGGTCGTTCGCCAGTACCACAGCGGTAGCGTGCTCTCGGAGCCCAGCCCCAAGCAGCGGAAAGACGAGCGCCCGCTTCAGTCGGGTACGATCATCGACCGCTACCGGGTGGAGTCTCTGACCGGCCGCGGTGGGTTCGCTTACGTCTACCGCGCGACGCACCTGGCGCTGGCTCGGACCGTAGCGCTCAAGATGCTGAGGCCCAGCGTCCGCGCCAACCGGCCTGGTCTTGCCGAGCAGCTCCTCCAAGAGGCCCGCAACGCTGCCAAGATCGACCACCCGGCCGTCGTGCGGGTCCTCGACGCGGTCTTTAGCGAGTCCATCACCTACATCGTCATGGAGTACATCGACGGCCGCACGCTCCGGCGCACGGTCGAAAAGCATGGCCGCCTGGCGAGTCCGCTCGCCGCGAGACTCGGGCTCCAGTGCGCCCAAGGCCTGCAAGAAGGACTTGCCCACGGCCTCGTGCACCGCGATCTGAAGCCGTCCAACATCATGATCGACCGCACCGGCCAGGCCAAGATCGTCGACTTCGGCCTCGCGCGGCTCTACCACGCCAAGCGCCGCAACGGCCCACCCAGACGTGTTGCGGGCACCCCAGGCTACATCGCACCCGAACGCTACCGCGATCCTGCGCTCACCGACTATCGCAGCGACATCTTCTCGCTCGGCGTGACCCTCTACGAAGCGCTCGTCGGCGAGCGGCCGTGGGTTGGCGACAAGGACGGGCACACCGGCGCGGAGCTCCCCCCAGTCAGGTCTCCGCGAAGCCGAGCGCCCCACGTGACGCGAAGCCTCTCGGACCTCGTGCTGCGGATGATGGCCTCGGAGCCAAGCGACCGACCGACGCCGTACGAGAGCCTGATCGAGGAGCTCACCGAGGAAGCTTCGAAAGGGTAGGCGGCCGCTCTGTGCAGCGCGCTAGGCGACGAGGTACTGCACGAAGCGCACGAGGAAGAACACGCCGAGCCCGACGAGTCCCCAGCCCATCCAGCGAATGAACGTGTTGAGGGCCTCCGGTGTGAAGTTGCTCGCGTACTTTCGAATCAGCGCGATGATGACGACGAACCAGGCGGTGCAGCCAACACCCACCGCGAGGCCAAACGGGATCCCCATGGAGCTGTCGATCGTTGCCCACCCGCTCGCGTGAAGCATCGACGTTGCTGCCCCCCAGGTCGCCAGGAGCGTGGGGTTGACGATCGTGACGCCGAAGCCGATGAACCACTGCTCGAGCAGCGAGTCACCTTTGGCTTTGTCGACGCTCTCCTTGTCGCTTGGCGAGGTCGGCGGCTTGAGGGCGAACATGAGGCCGACGCCAATGAGGATGACGGCCGCGACCGCCTTCGAGACCGGCGTCACCCACTCGTACTCAACCAGAAACGAGAAGCCGACGACGGCGAGGGCTGCGTAGATCGCCTCAGCAACGCCCGAGCCGATCGCAACCCAGAGGGCCGCACCGAAGCGGCGGGCAACCGCGCGCTGAATCACCATGGCGGCCACCGGGCCCGCGACGGGAATGGCTCCGAGGAAACCTGCGACGAACCCAAAGATGATGACGGCAATCATGTGTCGGCTCTATCACAGGGTTGGGTGGGGTGTCGTCGACGGCCAGGACCGGCAGCCTGACCTCGGATGTTGCGTGGGCCCTGCGCGGCTCGCTCCGGCTCGGTTGCAGCCTGGCGAGCAGCCGGGCGCTCAAGGGATCGCGCCTGATGGCCTGCAACGGGCCGCGATCCATCCGCCAGCAACGCCGCGAGCGTCTGCGCCTCCGGCGTCGCCCACGCTGAGGTTGCGAGCCCCGTCCGGCCCGGTTGCCTGGGGCCTATCGGTGGGGCAGGTTGGTCGGCATGGCGAAAGCAACCACCACCGATGCGGCA
The DNA here is from genome assembly GCA_938040325.1 of uncultured bacterium. Classification (GTDB taxonomy): domain Bacteria; phylum Myxococcota_A; class UBA9042; order PHBI01; family PHBI01; genus CALHXW01. The sequence continues at coordinate 50,074 of CALHXW010000171.1, forward strand.
ACGCTCACGGCGCTCCGAACGCTGCGAGACCTGACGCCGAAGGTTCACCAGACACTCGGCGCCGACGGTGCGCCACCCGAAGACCGTGCGTGGTTGCAGACCCTCGACAGCAGGATCCTGCCGCGGCTCTCGCCCGACTTCCCGCTCATCGCCGCGATCACAGGTGGCGGCAGCTCCGGAAAGTCGACGCTCTTTAACAGCCTCCTCGGTGGCGCCGTCTCGGCCGCTGGCGGCCGGGCAGGCATGAGCCGTCGGGTGCTCGTTGCGACCCACCCTGAGCCTGCGCAACACCCGAGCTTTCTGACCGAGCTCTTCCTGCCCTTCGGTGCGCCGCCCGAGCCCATGCACGACCGGGAGGTGCTCACGACCAGCGGCCCGCCGGTCTACACAACCCACACGAGCCTACCCAAGCGCGTCATCCTGCTCGACACGCCCGACTTCGACGTTGGCCGCGCTGGCGAGTACCTCAACCGAGACGTTGCCGCGCCGGTCCTGAGCGCCGCCGACGTGCTGGTCTACATCTTCACCAACGCCACCTACAACGCCAAGGCCAACACCGAGTTCATCAGCGAGCAGCTCACCCGCGTGGGGCGACGGCAGTGCGTGCTGGTCTACCGCGTCTACGCAAGCTTCTCGGCCGACGAGGTCGAAGCCCACGCCCAGACGGTCGCTGAGAACCTGTACGGCGCAGACTGGCGTGACTATGTGCTGGGCGTCTACCGCGCCGACGACGACAACGCCGTGGCGGCCGGCCAGCAGCCTGTGGTGCCGCGCCAGGTGCGAGGCGGTCCGGGCCTCTTTGAGCTGCTCGAGAGCCTCGACCCTCGTGAGCTTCGGCGCGAGCAGAACGTGGCGATGATCGCCGACGTCACCCGTGCGGCGCGGGACTCGGTCGAGCAGGCGCGCTCAGACCGTGACGCGCTGGCGCTCTACCATGACGGGCTACGGCTGGTGGAGAGCCACGCCATCGCCCGTGCGCTGTCTCATCTCCCGCTGACAACGATCATGGAGCGCATTCGGGAGATCTTCGAGGAGGGCGACTCCGGGTTTCTGCGCTTCTCTCGCAACGTCGGTCGCGTCACGGGCGCGCCGCTTCGCGGGCTGCTCAAGCTCATCAAGAGCGACGACGATGAGGAGGTCGACGGCAGCGTCAACCCGGAGGAGCTCGCCCGCACGGCGCTCATCGAGGCTGCCAATGAGCTCCGGCGCCAGACGCTGGCGGAGGAGCTCACCACCGCGACGACCCCGGGCGACGCGGACGGCGCGGAGCTTCTGGCCCGCGTGGAGAGCCTGCGAGAGGCGTGGGGCTTCACGGGGCCCGAGCGACCCTTCGCCGAGACGTCGAGCGCTGGCGGCGCCACGAACCTGTTCTTGAGCGCGCATCCCGCCTTGAGCTCGACCCGCCAAGCGCTCCTGCGCAAGCAGTGGGCAAGCCAGCTGGATCTCGTGGCGAAAGGCGCCGAGGAGCTTCTGGAGCTGCCGGACGACCTGGACGTGGAGCTTGCCGCGATCGTCAGTGAGTTCCGCGAAGACCTGCCGATGATGAAGCGGGCGCGCGCGGCCATGATCGCGTCGCTGAACTTGGTGCCGTCGGTGGTGGGCATCGTCTACGTGTTCGCGACCGTCGACCCTGTTGGTGGCAGCACGCTGTCGGCGAAGCTCAGCAGCGTGTTTGGGCTCAATGACCTGTGGGCGACCGTGAGCATCCCGGCGTCGACCGGGCTCGATGAAGCGACCCGCGGGCACCTCAAGCGTCTGCTCGACCCGGTGGTCCAGCGCTGGCTCGCGAGTCGTGCCGAACCCACTCAGGCCATGTTTCGCGAGCGCGTCACGGGAGCCGTCATCGACGCCGCTGCCAAGCGGCTCAGCGAGACCGGCAACCAGCTTGCTCAGCTCGACGCGGCCCTTGCGGGTCTGCAAGGAGGTTCCGCCTAGTGGACGGCAGATCGACACGCTCTCACCCCGCCCACGTCGACGACGCACGACTGCTCGGCGCCGAGCGGCTTGAGGATGCCCGTGGCGAGATCACAGCGATCCGCCACCAGCTCGAGCGTGCCCCGCGCTGGCGTCCATCTCGGGGCCTCATCGCACAGTGCGACGAAGCGCTGGAGCTCATCAGCACCATGCGCGAGCGGCTCAAGCGCAAGCTGGTCGTCGCGATCGTCGGGCCGACCGGCGCCGGCAAGTCCACGCTTCTCAACGCCCTCGCCGGTGTTGACGGCCTCAGCGAGAGCGGCGTGAACCGGCCAACGACCCGCGACATCGTGGTGTTCTGCAAGGACGCTGACGACGCGTCCCCGCTGGTCGAGCGGCTGGGCACGGGCGCGGTGGGCGTGGTCTCGAGCCCCGCCGCTTACGGCCTCGAGCATGTCGTGCTCGTCGATACCCCCGACATCAACAGCGCCGCGCTCGATGTCCACCGGCCAGTGGTCGAGGCAGTGATTGGCGTCGCCGACGTCTTGGTGACGGTGTTCAACGTCGAAAACCCGAAGTCACGGGACAATGCCGACTTCCTCGCTCCGTTCGTGGCAGCGTTTCCAAGTCGCTTCGTCATGGCCGTCCTCAACCACTGTGACCGCCAGGACGAGGGCGAGCTCAAGCGCGACATCCGACCCGACTTTCAGTCCTACCTCCGCGACGCGTGGGACCGCCCGCCGGCGGAGCTCTTCTGCATCTCGGCACGACGCCACCTCCGCCGACCCGCATGGCCGGCGGGCGCTGAACCACGCCACGACTTCGACGAGTTCGATGCGCTTCGCGAGACGTTATTCGGCTCGCTCAACAAGGCCAGCGTGGTCGCGGATGCGCGCATTGCACGGGCCAAACACCTGACCGCGTCCGTGCGTCGAGCGGTTCGCGACCGCGCGGCCCCGCACCTCGAGGTCATCGACCAGACACGGGGCGAGCTCAAGCGGCTCCACGGCTCAGCGCTCGGCGACGCCGCCACCGCGCTCAGCGACGCCGGCGACAGCATGGGCGCCGGACTCGACGCACTCTACTACCAGCGCCTGGCGTCTTCGTGGTGGGGACCGGTCGGTTGGCTGGTGGGGATCTGGGCGCGCGTGCTCATTGTCGGCACCGGCTTCGCCAAGATGATGCGCATGGGCAAGCCGCTCAAGCAGCTCTGGGGGATGGTCACGAGCCTGTCGCGCTTTAAGCAGTCTCGCGGCGAGATTGCGGATGCCGAGCGGGGCGCCGGCATCGACCTCGCAGCGCTGCGGTATCGCGCCGCTTACGACAAAGCCTGGCCGGACATTGCCGAGCGACTCGTCGACGCTGGGTTCTCCGACAGCGTCCGCGATCCCGACGCGGTCGTGCCACCTGGCGACGCGCTTGAGCAAGCGCTCAACACCGGCTGGAACGGCGCACTCAACGCGCAGCTTGAGGAGAGCAGCGCTCGCCTCAGCGGGTTGGGACTTCAGCTCTTTCTCAACGCGTGGGTCTTGGTCCCCGCTGCGTTCGTCGCTGGCGAGTGCGTCATTCGGTTCGTCAACCGGGAGCTGCTCGGTGGTGACTACTTCCGACACGCGTTCCTGACCATGGCGCTGCTCTGGTTTTTGGCGTTTGCGGTCTTTCAGCTCGCCGCCCGCGCAACCGGCGGCAAGCGCCTGCTGAAAGCAACGTTCAAGCGGATGCTGACGGAGCTTAAGACAAACGCTCCAAGCGGTGCGGAGGCAGCAGCAACGGGCAGCGACGCCGACACTCTCGGTGCCGAGATCGCCGTCGTCCAGCGCCTGGGACGGCTGCGCTAGCCTCGACTCTAGCCGTTTTGAACGTGCCGCCGCTGACGTCGTCCGTGCACAGCTGGGTGAGGCGAACGTTGCGGCCTTCTAAGACCGCGCCGGCCTCACCCACCTCCACACCGCCGACTGGATAACGTTCGCAAACCTCACGTTGTCCACGAGCGGCTTGGACAACGTTCGCAAGACTCACGTTGCCCACACGAACAACGACGACTGCTGCGGGTCACCTGATGATTCCCGGGGATCATGGTCGCCGCCGCCGCGGCTTGTGGG
>CALHXW010000172.1 GCA_938040325.1 uncultured bacterium
TGCTCGCTAGCAACGATCGGGCTCGCCGCGACGGCTCATGCCTCGTCCGCGGGCTCACTCGCTGACGTCGGTGATCTCTCCTCGATGGCCTTCACGTCGACCGTCGCATCCATCTGCAGCGACCGCTACGACGTGCCGGCGGATGCGGTTGTCCCGGACGGCTACGAGTACCTCTTTGTTGCCGCTGAGGGCGATGACATCGCGGTGATCCAGGGCCCTGGCGCGTTCTGTCTGGCAGATCCTGGAACTTACTCGATTCACGGCCTTGTCGTGCCGCGCGATGCTGAGCTGGCGTCCTATGCGTCGCTGTCGGCTCTCCAAGACGAGCTCGGTGCTGGCGACCTGGAAGGATCGCTCTCGGACGCTGGCCCCTGGCTCTCGGTCGAGTCCGAAGATCGCTGGGAAGCCCGTCAGGTTGCTTCGGCCACCACGGTCGAGCAGCGCTGTCTCGACATCCGCTTCGCGCCTGGCACCGAAGGACTTGCCAACCTCACACCGCCTCCAGGCACCTGGCTTGTCTTCATGGCGGTCACCGTTGTTGACGGGACGCCAAGCGACGTCCTCGGCTTTAGCACCGATGGCTCGTTTCCGACCGAGCAGGTCATTGCATGGCACTCGGAGACCACCGCACCGATCTGGCTCTACCCGGTCGTCACGACCGAGTCGCCTCGGATCATGGTCACCAAGGCCATGGAGCGCATGAACCTACAGACGGCCGGTGTCGACATCTCGACGCTCGCCTTCGGCTTCTAAAGCCCTATCTCCACAGCACCAGACCGAGCAGGAGAGATCCTATGGCCATCGCGATTCCCGATCTACGACACAGCGACCACCGCACCAAGACCGACCTCGGACTCTCCCTCCGCCGTCGTCGCAAACAGCGAATTCATGTCGGACTGAGCGGGGTCTACGTGTGCTCCGCCACCGATCTCGAAGAAGGCGACGTGACCCGGGTGCACATTCCGCTCAAAAACGGCGTCGTGCTCGAGCCTGAGATCGTCATCGGCGCGGTCGGTAACGGCTGGTTTGCCGGTCTCTACCACAACCTCGAGCGCCAAGATCGCGAAGCCCTAGCGGCGTACCACGCCTCGCGCTAGCCCCAAAACAAGCGGCGTCCGCTGGACGAAGGCGATGCGCGCATCACACCGCCCGCTCACGCGTGTCGATCGGCTCGTCCGATGACTCGGGCGGCAGCTGGCCAGCCGAACGGCGCCACGCGATCACCTCGCGATAGAGCTTCGCCGCCAGCTGCCAGTGAATGGGGCGGTTGACGTTCAGTCGGAACGCGACTTCGGCGAGCTCTTCGTTGGTCATTCGTGCATCCATAGTGAACAAACGTTCACCATTGGCGACACAATGACAAGCACTGATCGATTCGGTATGCGATCTCCGTCACGAACGCGATAGGAGGACGTCATGGCGTATCGAGAAGGCAGCTTCGTTTGGTACACGCTCTTCACCAAAGTGCGTGAGAACGCCAAGGTGTTCTACCCCAAGGTTGTCGGTTGGTCGGCTGAGTCGATGCCGATGCCTGGCGGCGACTACACGCTGTTTAAGACCGGCACGGTCGGGCGCGGCGGGATCTCGCCTGTCGACGTGCCGGCGCCGAGCCACTGGGCCTCCTACCTGGCCGTCGATGATGTGGACGCCAAAGCAAAGGCCGTTGTCGCCGCAGGCGGCAGGCTGCTCGCCGGGCCCGACGACATTCCGACCGTGGGTCGGTATGCGGCTGTGACCGATCCGCAGGGGGCAATGTTCATGCTCTTTACGTCCGCGTCCGCCGATGACCAGGCGCCGCCCAAGGGACCCGGTGCGTTCCACTGGGTTGAGCTCTGGGCCAAAGACGTCGACGCGGTGCTGCCCTTCTACAAAGAGGTCTTTGGCTACACCACCGAAGTCATGCCTTCGGACAGTGGCGCCTACTACATCCTGTTGAAAGACGGCGAACCCCAAGCGGGGGCGCTCACGGCGCCTCATAAAGACGCCCCGCCGATGTGGTTGCCTTGGATCCACGTCGTCAACGTCGACGAGGCCAGCCAGATGGCGAAATACCGCGGCGGCAAGATCCTCTTCGAGCCCAAGGACGTGCCCGGAGTCGGCAGGATCTGCATCATCGAGGACAACACGAGCGCTGTCGTCGGCTTGATCACGCCGGCTGCGCCTCCGGCGTCCTGACTACGGCTTACCCTGCGGTAGAGCCCGGATTCTGATGACCAAGCCGGGCTTGGCTACAACGTCTTGAGGTAGTCCACCAGGGCGCGGCGCTCGTCGTCGTCTAGGTGGTCGCCGAACGTGTGGCCCTGGTTGCCGTAGCCAGGAATCGTCGTGTCGTAGGTATCGACATCAAGGCCCGCCTCAACAACCTGGTGCGGCCAACCAACGCTGTTGGTGTCATAGGTCGAGTCTTGGAAGTCGCGTCGCCAGAAGGTCGGGCGTCGGCTGCTGTCGAGCAGCGTCATGAGGTTCGGCACGGAGCCGTTGTGGAGGTACGGAGCGGTTGCCCAGACCCCATCGAGGGGAGGGGCCACGTAGGCAACCGCCGGCTGCACGTAGCTTGAGTCGCCAGCGGCGGCGCCGTAGTCGCCAAACCAGCTCGTGTTGTACCAGTCCGACAGTCCGCTCGCCGCGATGGCTTCGGCGTAGACAGGGTCGGTGCCCACAACGTCTGCGTCGACGAGCAGGTTCGGGTACTCGTGGACCTCGTTGTAGGTCCCGTGGCAGCCGCTGCACGTGGCCTCAAAGATCTGGTGACCGCGCTCGACAACCTCGGGGTCGAGCGTGTCGACGTCGGGAAAGACCGGCGGCTCGAGTGTTTCGATCCATGCGAGCACGTCGGGGAAGTTGGCATCGAACCCGTCGGCCTGCTCAGCGTGGTAGACGCCGACCACCGAGATCTGCTGAAGCAGCCGTGCGAAGTCGCCGCGCCCAATTCCGCTGTAGTAGAGCGCCGCCTTCTTCTTCACGTTCCACCAAGCCGGGACATCAGACGCAACAAGCCTCGGCGCCAGGTCGAACACGGGTTCATCGCTCCAGCTGAGGTCTGCGTTGCGCTGCCGGGCAACGGCCTCTTCGAGCAGAAAGGCGGAGTTCACACCTCGGAACGGTGTGGTCGTGCGGGTCGCTGCCGCGGATGCGCCGCGCAAGAAGATCGCATAGGCCTCGGCCTCCGCCGAGTCTTCGCCGTAGCGGAACTCGACCAGCTCTCGCGCCTGCTCGAACTGCCCCGTCTGGTTGGAAGTGAAGTCGCTGAAGGCGTCCCCAAGGCCGACGATGAACTCGCCGTTGAGATAGCTCGAGTGACAGCCAAAGCAGTTGAGGCCGCCGACGACATCGACCCCAGTCGGCGTCTCGAACCGGTTGAAGACGTAGGGGATCGACGCACTGTCGCCCTCGCGACCTAACCGATTTGGTGGCTCGCCGCCAATGAGAGCCGTGAAGATGTCTGCCGGCACCCCGGAGCCGATGTAGTCGCCATAGCGTAGGTAGTCCCAGCCAGCCTCTGGGTCGCCAGACCGCTGAACCGTCCGCTCAAGGCGCGTGGTTCCCGCTGGCGTCGTTGGCGTGGAGACACCGCCGTCATCGATGAGCTGCCGCTCGGTGCAGCCAGCCGTGAGGCTAGTCGCGAGGACCAGCGCGACCGACGCTCTCAGAGCGCTCACCAAGAGCCGGTGTTGGGCATCGATGCCCAGGGCTCTGCGGGCTCGAGCGGGTCGCCCGCTTGAAGCAGCTCGATGGAGATGTTGTCCGGCGAGCGGACAAAGGCCATGCGGCCATCGCGCGGCGGACGAAGGATCGTCACGCCGCCATCCAGCAGCCGCTGACATGCGGCGTAGACGTTGTCGACTCGGTAGGCGAGGTGACCGAAGTTGCGCGCGCTGCCGTAGTCCTCGACGTCCCAGTTGTAGGTTAGCTCCACCTGGGCGTCGTGTTGGCCAGGTGCCGCGAGGAAGACGAGCGTGTAGCGCCCGCGCTCGCTGTCGCGGCGGCGGAGCTCTTCGAGGCCGAGCAGCTCGCAGTAAAACCGAAGTGAGGCGTCAAGGTCGCTCACTCGCACCATCGTGTGGAGGTAGGTCAGTGTCATGGCCACGATGGTGGACCGTCGCACGGCTTGGCGCGAGCAATTTCCGTCGTCGATCGCGTGGGCGACGGCTGCGTCAAAAGACGAGCCAGGCAAGCGTCGTCACGACGAGCGCCATCACAAGGTTGAGCCGGAAGCCTTCACGCGCCATGTCGCGAATGCTCACTCGGCCAGAGCCGTACACGATGGCGTTCGGGGCGGTCGCTACGGGCAGCATGAACGCGCAGGACGCAGAGATCGCGGCTGGAAGCATAACCTTTTCCGGCGCGAGACCCGATGCAGCCGCGAACGTCGCGAGCACCGGCATCAAGAGCGTTGTGGTCGCGGTGTTCGACGTGACTTCCGTCAAAAACGTCACCGTCAGCGCGATGATGAGGATCATCCACACCTCATGCAGCTCACTGAGCCCTGTGAGCTGCTGGCTGATGAGCTCGCTCAGTCCCGAGTCTTTGAACGCGACAGCGAGCGCCACACCGCCGCCGAAGAGCAACACGACGTCCCATGGGATGCGCTTCGCCGTGTCCCAGTCGAGCAGCCGGTCGCCGCGCTTGGTCCTCGAAGGCCATGCGAACATCAACAGGACTCCGACGACCGCCACGGTGCTGTCGTGGACGTACTTCTCGATGCCCAACCAGGGCGCCCAGCCGACGAGCTCCTCTCCGACGCGGATCTGGCGTGTGACCCACAAGACGACCATTCCCAGGAAGATACCGGCCACAGCGCGTTCATCAGCGGACATGCGGCCAAGGCCCCGCAGCTCGGAGCGCAGGTGGTCAGCGTTGTTGCTACCCAGCGACGTCGGCAGCGGACGCCGACCATAGGCCAGCATGACAAACACGATCGGCAGTCCGATGACGACAACGGGCAGGCCCCAGCCGAGCCAGTCCACAAAGCTCGGCTCGATGCCGAACTGGCCCTTGTAGACGCTCATGAAGATGAGGTTTGGCGGTGTCCCGATCGGCGTGCCGATCCCGCCGATGCTGGCGCTGTAGGCCACGCCAAGAAAGAGGACGGTGCCGAAGCGAACGACGCCCGCCCGTGCAGCCGGCGTGGTGGCCCCTTCGTCGAGGCGTGACAGCAACGCCATCGCGATCGGCAGCATGATGAGGGTCGAGGCTGTGTTCGAGATCCACATCGAGCAGATCGCTGTCGCAATCATCATGCCAGCGAGCAGACCGCGCGGTGACGTGCCAACGCGAACCAGCACGCCGAGAGCCAGCCGGCGGTGGAGGTTCCAGCGCTCGATCGCGAGCGCCGCCATGAAGCCGGCCATCAAGAGCACGATGAACGGGTTCATGTAGGGCCGGACGATCTCCTTGGCGGGCGTGACCCCAAGCAGCGGGAACACCGCCATCGGGATCATGCTGGTCGCCCCGATCGGCACCGTCTCCGACAGCCACCAGATGGCCATCCAGAATGTGACACCCAGCACGATCAGCGGGTCGCGCGGAATCGGTGGGCTCTCCGGGATAAAGGCAAGCAGGAACGCGCACAGCGCCAGCGATGGAGCCAGCCAGAAGCTCACGCGACGCAGCAGCGACGTCGGCTGGACGGACCCAGGTGGTCCCCCCGCTGAATCGGCAGTGCTGCCGTCGTCGCCGTGGTCGGACATCAAGACCTCATCTCATCAACTTCCCGAGCTACCGTCGCCGCGGACGGAGTATCGCGGCAACGGAGGAAAAGAGCTATCCCAGCGACGGAGCCCCTGTCGAGTCCGATGGGGGCGGGACGCATCCCTGTCTCGGTCAGAAAAACTTAATGCGACACTTGAATGCGACACTTTGGTGTCGCATTGTGTGTTCATGAGCAACACACCCAAAGAGCGCTACTCGATCGGTGAGCTGGCGGACGCTGGCGGAGTGAGCCGTCGGACGGTGCGCTACTACGTGCAGCGCGGCTTGCTCTCGCCGCCGACGGGGCTCGGGCGAAGCGCGCACTATGATGCCGCGCATCTCGCGAGGCTGATTCGCGTGCGGCAGCTTCAGCAAGCTGGCGTGCCGCTCGAGGAGATCGCCGCCCGCCTTGACGACGTGCCGCTCGCGGACTCAGGCCCGCGTCCCGGCGTTGCCCCAGCCCATCGCGCTGCCCCAGCGACCCGCTGGCAGCGCCTAACGTTAGCCGACGGCGTCGAGCTGAGCGTCCGCGATGGCGCCCTCGACCCCACCACACTCGACGCACTGATGAAGGCCATCGGTGAGTCTCTCGTCCCGCCAACAAAGGAGCATGACGATGTCCAATGAACCCAGACCAACCTCCGGTCTTTTCTGCGGCCCAGCCCCCATCCCACTCCAAGGCGTCCGCATCCACGGCCGCTCGCAAGGTGCGGCCGTGTCGTTGACGGTCACCCAACGCTTCACGAACGTGGAGTCGACGCCCATCGAGGCCGTGTACGTGTTTCCTCTCGACGAGGGTGCAGCGGTGCATGGCTTTGCCGCGCGGGTCGACGGTCGCATCATCGAAGGGCAAGTCCTCGAACGCGATGAAGCGTTTGAGCGCTATGACGATGCGATGCTGGATGGCGACGGCGCGTTCCTGCTCGACCAAGAGCGGCCCAACATCTTCACCGCCTCGATCGGCAACATCGCGCCAGGTGCCACGGTCGACGTTGAGCTTCGCTACGTGACCTTGGCCGCGCCCGAGGGTGCAGGTCACCGCATCTGCATCCCGACAACCGTCGCACCTCGTTACGTCGCAGCGCCAGACCAACCTGCGGTCGGTCAGCCGGATGGCGAGCGCATCAACCCGCCTCGACGCTTCGAGGTGCCCTACGGACTGAGTCTCCGGCTCGACATCGAAGCCGCGATCGGCTCGGTCGAGTCTCCGAGCCACCCCGTCAAGACGACGCTGACCGATCGCGGTGCCGTGGTTGAGCTCATCAACGACACGGTCGCGCTAGACGGTGACGTGATTGTCGTCGTGACGCCGCGAGATGCGGTCGAGGCCAGCGCTGTCGTCGCGCGCGACGCTGGGGACGACTCCGCCGTGATGCTGACGTTCACTCCGGCGCTCGACACCACATCCGCCCCCGCCGAGGTCGTCTTTGTTGTCGACTGCTCGGGCTCGATGCAGGGCGACTCGATTCACCAAGCCAAGCGCGCCCTCGAGCTCTGTGTCAGGGCCCTCTCGCCGGGAGATACGTTCAACATTGTCCGCTTCGGCAGCTCCCACACCGCGCTGTGGTCTCAGTCCCGCACGTACGATGAGTCGTCCCTTCAACAGGCCGTCAGCTACATCCGCGCAACCGAGGCCTCGCTGGGTGGGACGGAGATTCTCACGCCGCTCAAGGCGCTGCTCGACCGGGCGGCGGATCCCGAGCGTCCAAGGCAGATCTTGCTGCTCACAGATGGCCAGGTCAGCAATGAGGCGGCCGTCCTTGAGCTCGCACGCACACAGCGCGCAAACGGGCGTGTCTTCAGCTTCGGCATCGGTCACGGCGCCAGCGAGCACCTGGTGAGGGGCCTAGCACGGGCTTCACGCGGGGCTGCCGAGATGATCCTACCTGGCGAGCGCATCGAGTCGAAGGTGCTCCGGATGTTTGGCCGCGTCCGGTCGCCCATGCTCGATGACCTCCACGTCGACTGGGGAGGGCTCGACGTCGAGCAGTCGCCCCGCGAAACGCCGCCCGTCTTTGCCGGTGACCGCGTGCTGGTCTTTGGACGCATCAAAGCCTGCGGTCAGGCGTCGTCGAAAACCGTGGCGCTCGTCGCTGGGGGCCGTCGCTGGGAGCTCAACCTCGACCTCGAGCGCGCTGAGTCCAGCGACCTCGTGCCCACGCTCTGGGCGCGCCACGCGATCCGAGACCTTGAGGAGCGACTCGACGCGACTGGCTCGAACCAACGGCGCCCGGAGGCTGGAAGTCGTCGGAAGGCAGCGCTCGTCGAGCTGGCCAAGCGCTACTCGCTGATGTCATCAGCCACAAGCTTTGTCGCGGTCGAGCAGCGTGCCGATGGCGCCAAGACCGTCGGCCAAGCGGCCCTTCGCCACGTGCCGGTCTCGGTCGTGAGAGGCGGAGCGGCTGGCTTTGCAGGCGGGCCGGTGCCCCAGTTGGCTGCCGCAGCCCCGCGCTATCGCAATATCCCGGTGCCGCGCAAACCGGCGCCCGCAGCACCCAAACGATCTCGCGGGTTGCGCGCTGTGTTCGGCAAGCGCGCGAAGCGAGCGGAAGCGGCGGCTTCGGGTGGGTTCGCTGACGCGCTCGCCGAAGCCCCAGCAGCGGCACCGCTAGCTCAGGCGTCCGCGCCGCGCGCGTTCGACCTCGAGGGCGCAGACGGCTTTTTGGCTGAGGAAGCCTCCGCTGACGCGCTGGATGTGGTCTTCGAGCTGCTCATGACGCAGCGCGCGGACGGGAGCTTCGGTTGGTCGAGCGCCTTTGAGGCGTTCGTTGGCGACGCAGACGCTGTCGACGCGGCCCGCACGCTGGCCTCGCGCTTCGAGCCGCGTGTCGTAGTGACGGCTTATGTGGTCGCGTGGTTGCAGCGGTTCCACAGCGCACGCGCAGCGGAGTGGCGTGCGGCGTCCGCGAAGGCAAGCAGCTGGCTGGCGGCCCAAGCCGACACCGACGAGGCGCAACAGGCGATCGGAGTGCAGCGGGCCTAGCGCCGCATCACAAACTTTCCACGCATCAACTTACGCTTGATCGCCCCGTCCCAAGTCCCGCTGATCCGCGCCTTCTTTGGGTTGAGCTTGCCGCGCAGCTTGAAGTAATCCGACCCCTTGCGCCCGCCCAGCACCAGCTGGTTGCGGGCGAAGGTGCCCTTGAGACTGATGCGGACGCCGTTGATTCGGACCGACGCGCTAGCGACCGAGTTGTTGCGGAGCCTGACCATCAGCGTGCCTTTGTGCTTGCCGACAATCGTGCCGTTGTAGGTTCCAGACGTCCGCGTTGGCGCGGCCGGCTTGTCGGTTCCTGCGTTGACCGCTACGGGCTCGTTGGGTTGCTGGTCGGGGTCGATGGGCTTCGCCGATGGCGGGATGAGCTCTGCGACCGGCTTTTCGGTCGCTGGCGGTGCCTCGTTGGGAGCTGCCGCCGCCGCCGCTGCCGCCGCTGCTTCGGCTGCTGCCGCCTGTTCTGCTCGGACCTTGTTGGTGCAGACCTCGACGCCGGCGTCCACGTCATCCTGGAACGCGCGGTTCGACGCCAGGCGCGTCATCTCTTTGGCGTAGGTCTGCAGCGGGATCTCGTAGCTTTTGTAGAGCGAGATCATCTTCGTCTTGAGGACTTCGGCCTGGAGGCCCGACCGCCGCAGGCACTCCGACTCGATCGCGAGGCTCTTGATACGCTCGAGTAGCTCGCTGTCGACGGCAAGGGCAGAGGCGCTCGTGGCCGGGTCCTTTGCCTTTACGCCGCTGGGCTTCGGCTTGCGCCCTTCACACTCCGCGACAGCCGCGGAACGAAGCGTATGAAACGCCTCGTTTCCGTCGAGCTCGGCGACAGCATCGTCGAGCTCTGCCCGCGTCATGGCGACACGCGTCAGCGCGGCTTCGACCGCCTTGCGCTTGGCGTCGTGCGCCTTGAACTGGGCCTCTGCGCACTGGATGGCCGCATGAACCTCGGCCAGTCGCTTGTGGTCAGGGTTCACCTTCGCCGCCGGCGCAGCCGTCTTCGGTGCCGGCGCTTCTTCGGCAGGCTCGACGGTTGCTGGACGAGCTTGCGGGCTCGGCGCCGTCGTCCCCCCATAGGGCGGAGCCGGAGCTGTCTCGCCGCACGCTAGCAGGGTCACCGTCACTAGGAGGCATGGCGCAAGCAGGACACTGCTGGCCCACTCCGAGACGGACGCGTTCATCGCCGTCTGCACTCGCATGTCCGCACGCTGTGCTCGTGTCCACATCCGCATAGGTTTGTCTCCTTCGTGAGCAGCGTCGCACCCGGGTGCGCGTGTGTCCAACCGCCAACGGCACACGAACATGCCATCAGCGAATTCGCCTATGTATCGCCACAGGGACTTTGGCCGCTGCTCACGCGCACTCCCGGCGTCGCAAGCGTCGGTCACCCGCGACATTGTTTCGACCGGGTGCCGTGTGCTACCGAACAACTCATGAAGCGACCGGCACAAGCAGCGTTCAGGGCAGTTGGACCAACGATGACCGCGCGACGGGCTACGAGGGCAACTTCCGCCTGTCGCCTCTCGCTCAGCCTTGCGTTGGGCGCGTGCATGGCCGTGATGGGCTGTGGCGACGACAACTCCCCACCGTCGATGGCGCTGATCCTCGATCAGCAGGTCACGGTCGGTGAGAGTCTCCGTGTGCCGCTCAACGCGCCTGACCCGGACGGCGATCGCATTGCGTTCACGGTCGACGGACTCCCCGATGGCGCCTCGATCACCTCGGTGTCCAACGATGCGGCCCTGCTCTCGTGGAGCCCAGCGATCACCGACACCGCCCCGGGCGGTCGCCGGTATGAAGTCGAGGCGCGAGCGTCCGATGGTAGCGGCGGAATTGCCCGCCAACGCTTTGGCATCGTGGTCTTTCCGACGTTCGGCATTCCCACGTTCGACCTACCGAGCGGCGTGGTCCTCAACCTGGCGCAAAACGATGACCTAGCGCTCTTTGTCGAGGTCAAAGACGACGACACGACCGACGTGGTCATCAACCTCGTCGAAGGGCCGCAGGGCTCGCGGCTACAGACCGCCGGTTCCAAGACTGCGGTCTTCTACTGGAAGCCCGACGATGAGCAGAAAAAGACGACCGTTCACCGCGCCGTGATGCGTGCCCAAGACGAATCCCACCAGGTCGACCACGTGCTCACGCTTGTCTTGCTCAACGCGGAGAAAGACGCGGGTTGCGAGGGAACGCCACCGTCGATCACACACTCCACGCCTGCAGACCAAGAGCTCGTCGGCGGCGACATGGTGCTCTTTGCCAACATGGACGATGGCGACAGCCTCATCACGTCGGCGCAACTCCACTGGACGGTCGGCGACCCGAACGGGACCTACCAGACCGAGCTGATGGAGGAGGTCAACGATGACGGCCAGTGGACGTCGGTCCTACCGGTTGGAACGCCAGCCCCAAGCGGCACGCTGCTGAGCTACTTCTTCACAGCTACCGACAATGACGATGCCACCGGCATCGCTTGTGACCAGACCGCGCGTCGGCCCAAGAGCGGCTGGTTCACGCTCGGCCTCTATGAGCCGGGGGTGCCACCCACGCTCTGCGTCGATGACTCGGCCGAGCCGGACAACACGCCCGACGCCGGACCCTCTCTCAAGCCTGATGTCTACGCCGGACGCCGCATCTGCGGGTCGTTTCCGGACTACGCAAAGATCGATGCGCCAGAGAACGCCAAGATCACTGCACGCGTCATCTGGGATCCGAGCCATGGGCCGCTGACGCTCGAGCTCGTCGACGGAAACGACAACACGCTCGCGGCGGACAATGCGCTGTCCGACTCTGAGCTGCTGGTGTCGCACGAGGTGCTCGGCGACGAGGTTGTCTACACCCGCGTGGCGTCGCCGATCCCGAGCGCCCGCCTGAGCTACACGCTCGAGATCAATGTCGACGAGGTCGACTGTGCCGAGGACGATAGCGAGCCGAACAGCGCCCCTGACCAGGCGACGCCGGCTGGCGTCGGGCTGCTGGAAAATCGCCAGATCTGCCCAGCGGACTCCGACTTCTACCGGGTATCGATGAACGCGGGCGACACGCTGGTGTTCGCCATCGACTTCCAACACCAGTACGGCGACCTCGACCTCGAGCTCCGCGGGCCAGATGGCGTCGAGAGCATTGCCGTGGCGGCCAGTGAGAACTCGCGCGAAGAGCTCGAGTACACATCCGATGTCACTCAAGACGTCTACATCCGAGTCTACGGCAACGGCGGCGCTCGCAACGCCTACGACCTGTCGATCGCGCCGCCAGGCGCGGGCGGCGAGTGCAGTGCTGACACCCTCGGCCAAAACGTCACGCCCGATGTTGCCGCCACGGTCTTCTCGGGCGTCTACGAGAACCTCGTCACCTGTGCCGAGGCCCCAGACTGGCTCGTCATCGGCATGAACGGCGGCGACCGGCTGACGCTGCTGGTCGAGCCCGACCCGGGCCAGTCCGTGAGCGTTTCACTCTTTAGCGACCCCAGCGGTGCGCCGATCAGCAACGGCACCATGGACGCCAGCGGTGATATCGAGATTGTCTACGAGACACCCGTTGCCGGCGACTTCTACTACAAGGTCTCGACCCCGACGGGGGCAGCGACCTACGACTTGCTGCAAGACATCAGCACCGTGGGCTTCTGTCAGGACGACAGGCTTGAGCCCAACAGCGAAGCCTCTCCGAAGCTCCTTCCGTTCAAGGGAATTCACACCCACCTCAAGCTCTGCGATCAGTCCGACGTCGATGCGTTCTTGGTCAACGTCGAGCTCTTTCAGACGCTCACCGTCATGACGGTTCACGAGCTCTCTGCGGGCTTCACCGACCTCCGATTGATCAGCCCGAGCGGCGTTGTGGCGCAGTCGGTCACAGACACCTTCGATGGCGTGTTTGCCGAGATCCTTGTGGACGAGCCTGGTACCTGGACGGTGGTGATCGATCCGTTCGACGTGCAGGGATTTCTGCCCTACGACCTGGCTGTCTTCACGGACTAGCCCCAAAACAAGCGCTCTTTCC
>CALHXW010000173.1 GCA_938040325.1 uncultured bacterium
CCGCTCGTGGACAACGTGAGGTTTGCGAACGTTATCCAGTCGGCGGTGTGGAGGTGGGTGAGGCCGGCGCGGTTTTAGAAGGCCGCAACGTGTTTGCCTCACCCAGCTGTGCACCGACGACGTCAGCGGCGGCACGTTCAAGAATCGCTAAAGTCGAGGTCTAGCAGCGTCGCCGGGAAACGAGAGTCTGATGACTTCGACCCGGGCTGGACCGACGCGTGCGGTCCTACCAGCCTGCCCGGAGCTTGTTGAGCCGTGCGAGGACCTCTACGGCCGAGCCTTCGGCTTGCGCGCGGGCTTGGAGCGACTCAAGGCGCTCTGCGAGGCTCGAGGCGCGTAGCTCAGCAACGCGGCAGCGCGCGGCTTTGACGCCTAGGCCCACAAGCTGCTTGAGGAGCTTCTCCTGCCGCTTCGGGCTCTCAATGCGCACCTTGGCGCGCCCACGCCCTCGGTGCCAGCGCTCAAAGAACGCCAGCGTCAGCCGCTCGGCCTCGATCCGATGCACCACCGTCGCCTCAGGCACGTAGAGCACCCGGCCCGGCAAGCAGGCGAACCGCCGAAAGAACTCGCTGTCTTCGCTCGGCACCCCGCTCCCCCAGCCGAGATCAGAGCGAAAGCCACCGACCCCACGAGCGAGCTTACGGTCAAACGACATGTTGGCGCCGAACGGGAACGGCTGCCTTCCGTCGCGCACGTCCCGTGCCGTGTCTCCGAAGTCATAGCGCGCCGTTGGCCCACCGACCTGACACGCAAGCGCAGCGCGCCACTCGGGGCTGGCGTCATGGGGCAGCTCCACGAGGATGCGGCCACCAACACCGAGCACGTCGCCGTCGGCATACGCACGCGCGTGGGCCTCGAGCCAACCAGGCCTAGGCTCTGTGTCGTCGTCGGTCCAGACGAGCACGTCGCCCGTCGCCGCCTCGAGCGCTCGGTTGCGGGCGTGCGAAAGCCCCTCAAGCGGCTCGCGGACGCAGCGAAGAGGTACCGGAAAATCGGCAGCTAGAGCGTTCACTGCGGCCTCTGTGCCGTCGCTGCTGCCGTTGTCGACAACGAGGACCGTCCACGGAAACGGACACGACTGCTCGGCGACGCGACGAAGAGACCGCAGCAAGCGCTCCCGTCGATCGCGGCTGCAGATCACCACCGTGACGGTGCGGTGCGGCCGCTCGACGCCCTGGCTTCTATGGGTACCCACGCGGCGCACCTCCCCCTACACCCCAAGCTTTCGGGCAATCCGGCGCAGGCGCTGCACGTAGCGCTGCGGCGTCCGGTCCTTAATGGCCGTGCCAATGGTCAGCGCAGCAGCCCAGGCTCGGTGCTCAGCGCCCAGCAGCTCGAAGTGACGCAGGTAGCCAAGCTCGTCCATGCCGCGAAACGTCAGGGCTTCGATCAGCCGGACCTCATCAGCAGACAGCTCGTCGCACCAACGCCAGACGCTGCGCGAGTGGACCGGTGCACGCGAGGCCGCCCGGTGCGCGTTTGCCCACTTTGACTGGCCCTTCTCAACGATCGGTCGCGGGGCGCGCTCTTCATCGTGCTGAAGCCGCAAGGTAGCCCCGAGGTGTCGCTCGATGGCGCGGTTCATGGCGTGCGGCGTCAGCACAAGGTCCTCGTAGCGGATCCCCAAGACCCGTGGGTCGTGTCGCCACGTGTGCCAGCCGCGGAGCGCGGCCAGCCACCGACGCATGTGCAGGATCGGCTCGTTGGCGGCCCAGTCGACCTTCTTGAGCGACGCATAGTGAGCGCGAGGGTCTCGGTGGGTCCAGAGGATGCGAGCGTCGGGAAACCGCGTCAACAGATCCTCGACGGCTTGCCAGTGCTGAGGGGTCTTCTCGCCAAAGCGCGGTGCGTTGGCTCTCTGCGCGTAGCGTCGAATGACGCTCTCAAACACGTCGGCTCGGTTGGGCGATCGGTTGGGAACTCTCGAGCGTATGTCGTCGAGGACACGCTCGCGATCGTCGCCAAGCCCCTTGAACCAAACGCTGTCGAAGAAAGCGAGCCGTGGTCGTGGTTGGGGCGGCTCGAACGTCCAGCCACGCAGCAAGAGGTGCGTCTCTGGCGCGATGGCGATCACACCTGACGACGCGATCAAGGACGCCAGCATCGTCGTGCCGCTTCGCGGTGGGCCGACGATGAAGACGGGACCAGTGAGCGGCTCGATCCGCCCATCGGGCTCGTGAGCGGCGAGGTGAGGACGACCCTCGATGGCAATGCGAAGACGACCGGCGGCAGCCTTAAGGCGCGCGACGTCGTCGGGCGGACGTCGGCGAGTCCGGAGCTGCCAGTTTCTTAGAGCGAGCTGGTGTCTCGTGTTCGAGGGAGCACCACGAGGCCTCGAGAGCTCAAAGAGGCCCGAGATGGGGTCGCCTACAAGCTCGATGGACAGCTCTGGGGCGTAGGCACGCCACGTGGCGACATCCCGCGGGTGCTGTGCACCAATGAAGAGCGCTCGACGAAGCACCGCACGCCACGCTGGACTGGGCGTTGGCAGCTCGACGCCGAAGAAGATGGGTCTCGTTGGCGCGCTCTCCGCTCGTGGCGGCGCATCACCGAGCCCAACGAAGCCCTCCGCGTCTAGGTCGACCGCGGCCAAGAGCTGCTGGACAGCACGCCGGCGCAGCCGCTGCTCAGGCTTCTGGATACCTCCGTCGGCAAGGATCCTTGGCGCCGCCGTCTGAGCGTGGGGTACCGGGCGGCTGTGGCAGCGCGCGCCCGCCGCGGGCCAGCGGAAGAGGTCGGGGTCGAGGGTGACCTCACGAACAGCGCCAGCGCGCATCCACTTGGCAAGCCGGGCTTGTGGCACGTGGTAGAGCCTTTGGTACAGGCGGCGCTCGGCCCGCTCGCTGCCCGCGGCGCGTTGAAAGGCGCGAAAGATCGCGCGCCGGTGCTCGCCCCTGCTGACCCACGCAAGCTCCGAGTCGCCCGCCCGACGGCGCCAGCCGTGTCGCCAATCGTGGAACCCGAGAGACTCGAAGTGGAGGACGCTGACGGTGGCGCACTGCGTCGTTGGCAGCCGCAGACCATGTTGCGTCGGGCGGTGGATCTCAATGGTGTCTGCCGCGCCCAACACGCGGGTCGCGGACTTGCCGCCGTCGTAGCCGCGAAAGAAGCTGCCGGCGTAGAGCCCTGACCGGGGGGAACCGGCGCCGGATGCAGCGGGCGCGCGAAAGTAGCGCCCCTCGGCGAAGGCACAGTCGCGTGTGGCACCGGTGGCAGGCGGGATGAGCTCCCAGGCCTTAAACGTCACCACATCGGTTGTCGCGGCGGCGAGCGCGTGCCGCAGCGCGTTGCCCTCAAAGTGCAGCAGCTCGTCGACGTCGATGTGGATGAGCCAGTCCAGGCCGCGCTCAGCCGCGAGTCGCCGCGCGTGGCGCATGAACGCGACCTGCCGGAGCTGAATCCGGGTGCTCTGGCGGACGCCATGAGCGCGCCAGAAAGGCTCAGCACACGCGACGCCTGTGACGCGGGCGTCGCCCCCGAGGCAGGCAAGATCGGCGTCGGACCCTGCATCAAAGCCGACGTAGACGTGGTCGATGCCGCGCGCAAGGTGGTAGGCGACGTGGGCACGCACCTGCTCTCGTGGTGCGCTTACGAGCAGTGCAACGCACACCAGCGGCCGTTGATTTTCCGCAATGTCTGTGGACGCGATCAGGGAACTATCAGTGGTCTCGGGGTTAGCCATCAGGCCGCGCGAAGCAGCATAGTCGCTGCGGGCACCGACACAAGGCAAGACTCCCGGGCCCCCTCTGGAGGACCAGTTGTAGATGCCGGAGTTGGTTCCTAGAGCACCGAACGGGTGGTTACCGCCTGGATCGACGTGGAATTGGGCCGGTGCTCAAGGAGCGAGGACCGAGCATATCGGGATACTCAGGGACTGCGTCCCTGCCACCCGCGCTGAGGACGCCGAGCATCGCGCTCAATCCCGCGTGGAGGCAGGTGGTAAGCCAACTGATCGGTGCTCTAGGTCCCGACAGGCCGTCATCGAGGTCGAGATCCGACGACGCATTTAGGTCCGGACGCCGCCGCCTCGACCGGCGAGGTGTGTCGGGACCCTTCAAGGAGTCGGACCGAAGAGATCGGCGATGGACCGTCGAGGAGATAGGAACCAACTTCCGGCATCTACAACCGGC
>CALHXW010000174.1 GCA_938040325.1 uncultured bacterium
CATTTCCCGGCAACGCTGCTAGGCCGCCGCCTCTACGGTCGATGGAACCGGCGTCCGGCCGCGTCCGAGCACACGCCAGAGCGTCGTGAACACCGCGGGCACAATGTAGAGCGTCAGGACCGTCGATAGCGCGAGCCCACCGAGCACAATTGCGCCGACGCCGCGGTAGAGTTCCGACCCGCTGCCGGGGAAGAGCACGAGTGGCAGCAGCCCGGCCAGCGACGTCAGAGCGCTCATGAAGATCGGCCGGACGCGAGCCTGCACGGCCGCTGACGTCGCATCGGCGAGCGCCATGCCGCTCCGGAGTCTGTTGAGCGCACCGTCGACGACCAAGATCGCGTTGTTGACGACGACTCCAATCAGGATGACGAACCCCACGGCCGTCATCATGTCGAGGGGCTGCTTTCCGAGGTACGTGTTGACCAGATACAGGCCGAGGACACCGCCGGCGCCAGCCAGCGGCACGGTCACCAGAATCGCGATTGGGGCGATGAAGTCCTCAAAGAGTGCCGACAGGAGCAAGAAGCAAACGATCACGGCAAGCAGCAGCACCCATGTGAGCCGACTCTTGGCGCTCTCGAGCCGGCCAGCGCTCCCAGCATAGGCAATGTCGATGCCGGGCGGCACGGCGCCTTGGGCGATGAGCGGCTCGACAACGTCCTCACGGACGGTACGGATGGCCTCCTCGAGGGGCATGTCGCGAGGTGGGCTGACCGCCAGCGTGAGCGCTCGGCGCCGCTCGACGTGCTGGATCACGCTCGGGCCGATGGTGTCTTCGAGCTTGACGACCTCGCCCATCGCAACGACCTCGCCGCTGGGCGTGGCGATCGGGGCGCGCCGAAGGCTCTCGGGGTCGGCCAGGTTGAGGTTTTTGGCGCGCAACAGCACGTTGCGCTTGGGTTCCCCGCTCGAGCCCAGCTCGCCGATGATCGCGCCATCGACGTAGGCGTCCACGGCGAGCCCGAGGCTTGCGTCGTCGAACCCAAGAGCTCGCGCGCGGTCGGGTATCGGCGTGACGCGCACCTCGGGGGCGCCGGCGTCGAGTCCTGGAATGGGGCGAACCTGCGCACCAGGGAGCGCACCACGCAGAGCGCCCATCAGGCGACCACCAAGGGCGAGCATCCCCGTCAGGTCCGCGCCCGAGAGGTCGACGTCGATCGAGCGACTCGAGCCCGCACGTCTGCCAAAGAGGCTCGCTTTGCTAGCGAACGCAAAGGTGTCAGGCAGCCCGCGTTGGCTCGCGCGCACGAGGTCGGCCAGCTCATCAACACGCTTGGGGTCGACACCGACCGCCCCCATGAACGCTGAGTCGGGGCTGCCGACGAAGAAGGCGCGGGCGAGCTCGGGCTTGCCGTCGACCTCCTGGCCAACGTGCGGCATCAGCCGGTCGAGCACGGTGTCGCCAAGTTCCTGGAGCGCGTCAACCGAGTAGCCCGGTGGCGGGATGACCACGCCAAAGACGAAGTTTCGGTTCCCGCTGGGCAGGTACTCAAGGGACGGCACGTTGGTCGCGCCTAGCCAGCCGGCGACGCCGACGCCGACGAGCGCCACGACGAGCGCCCGGAGCGGCGAGCGGATGAGCCAGTGGACCTGTGCGCCGAAGAAGCCGCGCTTGCTCGCTTGAGCAGCCCGCTGCTCGTCGGTGAGAACCTTGGGCTTTCGGCGCCGCAGGAGCTTCGCCGCGAAGCTCGGAATGACTAAGACGCTGACGATCAACGACGCCCCGACCGCAACGCTGATGGCCACCGCCACGTCGCGAAGCAGCTCTCCGACCTCGTCCTGCCAGGCGATGACCGGGATGAACACGGCGGCCGTCGTGGCGGTCGACGCGACAATGGCGCCCCAGACCTCGCGCGTTCCGCGAAGCGCTGCGACCTTGATGGAGACGCCACGGCGCAGCCAAGTGTCGATGTTCTCAAGCACCACGATGGCGTTGTCGACGACCATCCCCACCGCGAACGCCATCCCAGCAAGGGACACGATGTTCACCGTGCGGTCCAGCAGCGACATGCCGAGGACCGTGCCCACAATCGACACCGGAATGGACACAGCCACGACCAGTGACGCTCCGAGGCTGCGCAGGAAGATGAGCAACACCAAGACCGCGAGCGCGCCGCCCAGCAGGAGGTTGTTCTGGACGAGCTCCAGCGCCCCCTCGATGTACTCGACCTGGTCGCTGACGATCCGCATCTCGAGACCCTCGGGAGCAAGCAGGCGCTCTTGAAGGTCGGCCGTGACGATGTGGAGCTCTTTCGTGACTTCGAGGACGTTGTAGCCAGCCTCGCGCGTCAGAAGCATGGCCATGGACGGGAAGCCGTTGACCATGCCGATAGACTCTGGCTTGCGCATGCCCGTCGAGACTGTGGCGACCTGGCCGATCGTCACCGGGTTGCCGTCGGGTCCCGCCGTGATCACGAGGGACTCCAGCGCGGCGACATCGAGCGGCTTCAGTGCCGTCCGGACGGTGTAGCGTCGCTTGCCGACAGCCACGTCGCCGGCGGAGATGTCGGCGAATCGCGTCCGCAGCACGCGCGCAAGCTGGTCGAGCGTGATCCGGCGGCTGGCGAGCGCGCTCGGATCGAAGTCGATGTGGACCTCAAGCTCGCGGCCACCGATGAGCCGGACGCCGGCGATGCCTTTGATGCGGTCGAGCCGTGGGACGATCTCCTCGGCCATCCACGTGCGGTACTCAGCCACGTCGCCGCGGTTGGTCGCCTGGACGACGAGCACCGCGAGCGGCGGGCCAGCGGAGTCGGCGGTCTCGATCCGCGGCTCTTGCGCAGCCTCCGGATAGCGCGCCACCGACGAGAGCAGGTTGGACGCTCGAACAAGTGCCTGGTCAATGTCGGAGCCGACGGCCAGCTCGAGCGTGATCGACCCTCGGTTGCGCCGCATGGTCGAGGTCATGCGCTCGAGTCCGGGCAGCGACTTCAGCGCTTCTTCCTGCTGCTCAAGAATGTCGGCTTCAATCTCGGTGGGAGAGGCGCCAGGCCACGTCGTCGAGACCGACAATGTCGGCGTGCTGATGTCCGGCGTCAGCTGAATGGGCAGGCCGAAGATGCTCAGCGCGCCAAAGAGGACGACGAGAATGACGCCCACAGAGACGCTGACAGGGCGCTCGATGGCCAAGCCAATCAGGCCGCCTCCCAGGCGTTCGCTGGGCGCGCTCTCGTCAGCTACACCAGCAGGCTCTTCTGGCTCCTCGCGACCGCCAGTGGGTGGCTCGTGGCTCACTTGGCCTGCTTCGGGCTTGTCGCGTTCTCGCCGGCAGGCGGCGCCTTGGTCGCTGGCGGAGCGCCCTCTGCGTCACCGCCGGACTTACCTGCGGCTGGGCTTGGTGGACCGGGCTTGCCCTTGCCCTTGCCCGGAGGGCCGCCTTCGGTGACGGCCTGGCCTGGGCGCAGCCGGTCGTTTCCGCGCACCACCACCTTGTCGCCTGCGGCGAGTCCGTCTGCGGTCACCACGACCTTGTCACCGGCTGCTGCGACGACCTTCACAGGCACAGGCTGTGCCTTGCCCTCCACCACTTTCATCACGCGTGCGCTCGCAGGTCCGCGAACGATGGCGTCTCGCGGAACGAGCTTGCTATCGACGGCCAGCGTGACGGCGAACGTCGCCTCGACCGTCGCACCGGGAAGCAGCCATGGTGCGGGTCCGTCAGGGGTCAGCCGGACCTTGAGCGTGCGAGTGGTCGGATCGAGCGCTGGCACGACGCCAACGATCGTCGCCGGAGTGGAGCCGGCTCGGTTGTGGAGGCGGCCTTGGTGGCCGACGACGAGCTTGTCGGAGAGCGACGGTGCCACATCCACAAGGACCTCAAGCGAGCTCGGATCCACCAGGGTGACCAGGGGGGTTCCGGGGCTGACCCAGCCGCCAGGCTCGGTGTGCCGGGCGGCCACGACGCCGGACCACGGCGCGCTGACAACGTAGCGAGCGCGCTCGGCTTTGACCGCGTCGATCGAAGCGCGGCGCGACCGATACTCGGCCCGAAGCTCGGACACGCTGGCCTTCGCGCGCTCTTGGTCGACGGCCGTCATCGCCGTGCCGACGAGCTTGTTGGCCCGCGCCAGCTCCCGCTTAGCTTGTGCCAGCCGTGCTTCGACAGACGCCGCGGATGCGCGCGCCGCTTGGAGGCGCGGCGGCAGGAGACCGTCATCGACCCGTGCGACGGTCTGTCCTGCGCTCAGGCGGTCGCCCTCCCGACCCTCCAGGCTGACGAGGCGTCCGGCGACCTCAGCCGCGAGCGTCGCGTTGCGGGTCAGGCGCGCCGTGCCCAGGTACGACCACTCGTCGTTGAGCGAGCCGATCGTCACCGAGGCTGTCGCAATGGTGGCGGCCCGTGGCCCCCGTTTCTTCTTCTTGGCGGCCGATGCCTCCTTGGCACCGGGCGCAGGCGCTGCGTCGCTGGACTCGCAGCCGCCGGTCACGAGCGCGATGAGACACACGAACACAAGCTGATGCAGACGTCGCCATGGCTGAGTTGAGCGGTTCACGTCAGGTTGTCCTCGATGCGCACGGTCCCGTGCAGCGTCCGGTGGACGGGGCAGCGCTGGGCGATCTCGAGCAGACGCGCCCGCTGCTCGTCGGCGAGCGGACCGTGCAGCGTTAGCTCTCGCGCGATGACGTCGACCTTCTGGCCGTCCTCGCTGCGCTTTTCGTGGTCGAGGTGAACGTCGACGCCCGCGAGGGGCCATCCCTTGCGGTCGGCGTAGAGTCGCAGCGTCATCGACGTGCACGCACCGAGGCTCGACAGGAGGAGCTGATAAGGGCTTGGTCCAGTGTCTGTCCCGCCGACATCGACAGGCTCGTCAGCGGAGAGCATGTGTTTGCCGGCTTGGATGTGCTGCCGAAAACCGGTTGCGCCCCCGCGGACGACCACGCTGCCATGGTCGACGGCGAGGGGCTCAGCGCCTGGCGGGCTGTCTGCGTCCGGTAGGTAGCGGCTGGCCCAGGCGGCGATGACGTCGGCGGCATACTGCGCATCACGCTTGCGGCTCAACATGTGGTCGGCATCGTCGAGTGACACGAAGCTCTTGGGGTGTCGCGCAGCCACATAAATCGTCTGGGCGTTGTCAATACCCACGACGGCATCACTTGGCGCGTGAAGGACCAAGAGCGCCTTACCAAGCTTGGCGATGCGGTCGCGGTTGGTGTGCGTGGCGAGATCGGTGAGGAACTCACGCCGAATGCGAAACGGGCGGCCGCCAAGCGAGATCTCGGCTTCCCCGTCGCGCTCGAGCGCCGGCGCGACCTTGTCGATGAGGTGTCGGACATGCAGTGGCTCTGCCGGCGCGCCGATGGTCGCAACGGCACGGCACTCCTCGATACGCGCGGCAGCGGCCAGGACCGCCGCACCGCCGAGCGAGTGCCCAATCAAGAGGGTAGGCGGCAGCCCTTGCTGGCGAAGCCACGCCGCGGCACTCAGCACCTCGTCGACGTTGGACGTAAATGTGCCGTCGGCGAAGTCGCCAGCAGACTCGCCGAGCCCCATGAAGTCGAAGCGCAGCACCGCGAACCCGCGCTCGACGAGCGCCTGGGAGACACGGACAGCCGCCCGGATGTCTTTGCCGCAGCTGAAGCAGTGGGCGAAGAGCGCGACGCCGCGCGGTGGAGCTGCAGGAGCGTGGAGTCTCCCGGCGAGCTCGACACCGCCCGGCCCTGGGAATGAGATCGTCGTCGTTGTGGGGGGTTGCATGGAGGTCACCTTGGCGCTGT
This sequence comes from uncultured bacterium, assembly GCA_938040325.1. GTDB lineage: Bacteria > Myxococcota_A > UBA9042 > PHBI01 > PHBI01 > CALHXW01. Next base: position 5,716 of record CALHXW010000174.1, read on the forward strand.
CGGCCTACCGTGCGATGCTTAGGCACTCGACTACGAAGACAGGGGTCCGTCAATGCGCTTCTTCGCCTTCCTTCTTGCCTCGGCATGTCTGTTGCCAAGCGTGGCTGAGGCTTCCGAGCAGTCGAACACCCAGCGCGTTCGCTACACGAACCTTACCGCCCTGCGGATCAACCCGCTGGGCCTTCAGAACCAGTTCGAGCTCGACTACCAGCTCCAGCTCTTTGAGCCGGGTGACTCGATCCTCCTCAAGGGCAACTACCTCGGCGCGACCGCCGTGGCTGTCCTGTCGCCCGCGAGTTCACGGGTCGGAGCGGCCGTGAAGTTTCGTCCGCTCGCGCTGCTCAAGCTGGAGGCTCGGTTTGAGCATATCGCCTACTTCGGCAACTTCGGACATGTCAGCTCGTTTGAGTCACCGCGTGACGACTACTCCGACACCGCGATCGATGTCGGCGAGGAAGCCGGTGCCAACGCGTCGCAGAGCGGCTGGAACCTCACCCTCGACGCCGAGATACGGGCGAAGATCGGCCCGATGGTGGTCCGCAACCGGTTCAAGGCCAACTACATCGAGATGTCGGTCAAGGATGGCGACACCGTCTGGTACGAGCCGTACTGGGACATGATGCTGCCGTCGTCGGGCTGGTACTTGCTCAATGACGCCGACCTGCTCTTCTATGTCACCGACCAGCTCATCATTGGCGCACGCTATAGCCTCACGTCGGTGACCTACGACGCCAGTGACTATCGCCCGGGCGAGCGCCGCAACAACATCAACTCCCCCGACCATCGGCTCGGCCCGCTGGTCGCCTACACCTTCTGGGACGACCCGGAGGCCACGTTCAATCGGCCCACGGTCGTACTCATCCTCAACTGGTACCTCAAGCAGCGCTTCCGCACCGGCGCCGACGTCTCCCAGGCGATGCCTTACATCGTGCTGGGCTTTGCGTTCCGCGGGGACCTCTTAGAGTTCTGAGCCCGCGTCGGTCACTGTGGCGGGTCGCTCGCCCGGAACGTGATGTTTGGCGCAAACGTTGCGAGGTTTCCGACCTGGTCGGTCATCTCGAAACGGGGTGCAAAGATGATGTTCTTCGGAATCTTCTCGAAGCGTGCGATCACCACCCCGCTCAACGAGTTGTCTTCGGTCGGCTCAGGATGGCAGCGCACCCATCCCTCCGTCGTGTTGAGCTGGTCAAAGGACGCCGCATCGGCTGTAGCGGCGGCGCTCAGGTTCTCGCTGATGACGAACGCGAAGTCGATCCAGCCGCTCGGCTTGGTGACTGATGCTGTGACCGAGATGCCGTCCTCAATGGAGAGCCACTGGTCCGAGTCACCGCCGTCCAGCGGGCCTGTTCGCCAGCGGATATTGCCAATGACAGGTGCTGCCACGTCCCAGTCGATCTGCAGCCGCACAGGGTCTGAGAAGTTTCCGACCGTGTCGACGGCGCGCACGGTCAGGACAGAGGCTTCCGACGGGTCCAAGTGAGCGGGCAGCTGGATAGCTGCGCCGATTGCACCAGTGCCGACTTCGGCCTGAAGCTGCAGCTCGGCGGCTACGCCATCAAAGTCGGCGACCAGCTCGAAGGGCTCTGAAGGGTCTCTGACGCCGGCAACGATGCGGATCGTGTCGGCATCGACGGACTTGATGCGACCGAGCACGCCGACGGAAGGCGGTAGGGGCTCAAAGATGCTGCAGTCATCTGTCGGTAGGACGCAGGTGGTTGACTCCGCTGAGACCTCGCAGCTCGACGCCGACCCGAACGACTCATAGTTGACCCGAAGGTCGACGATCGGAGGCTCGTCGTCGACGACGATGCCAACTTGTCCCGACGAGCCGATCAGCGGCGACCAGTCGACGAGGTTGCCGGCGTTGTCCTCCAGGAGCATCTCGAACTGTAGGTCAAAGACAGGGCTGGCTAGCTCGAGGTCGTCGGGGCGCTCGAAGCGGAACACGCGCCGGTCGTTGCTCGCCTCGAGCTCGGCGAGCTCGATGTTGAGGTCCTTGATCCGGACCCGCGCGGTCTTGAGCGGCTCGTCGGCAGCAAGCGTGATGACAAAGCCGTCGCGCGAGCGAATCGCAGCGGGCTCCGCCGACGCGTAGGCCAAGCTTGGCGCCAAATCGTCTTGCGTGAGCGAAGCCGCGAGTGTGGCAGAAGGGTAGCCGTGGCGGTCTCGAAACCGCGCGTAGACTGTCGACACCCCGTCACTCACCGATGCGCTCAGCCCAGCGCTGACCAACGCGCTCATCGGCATCAGCCAGCAGTCAGGGGCGTTCGCGCACGCCATGGCTTCCCAAGCGGCGTCCGGACCCGGCGCGACGAGCAGCGCACTAGCCTCGCTGAGGGTGAGCGGCGTCAGCTCTGTAAAGTCGGGCGTGGCAGACAGCTCCATCAGGGCTGTGGCCTGGGTCGTCGTCACCGCAGCATAGGCCTGCTCGATGCTGCCATCACCTGAGCCCGCGACGAGTGTGAAGGCGTTGCCTGTCTCGGTCTCCGGCGGCCCAATCATCACCTCGCCAACACTCTCAGCCGTCGAGTTCTCGTTGAAGACGAAGGGCTCGGAGAGTCCGTAGAACACGACCCGGGCGTTGGGGTCGTTCTCTTCCCTCATCTCGATGATGCTGCGTTTTGTGCCGAATGGGACGCGCTCAATGCGACCGTCAAAGGGGGTGTCGACCGTCCACGGCACCAGTCCAGTGCTCTCCTGATCGCCGTCGACGCCGTCGCTGTCGACCTCGATAATCGTGGCCTCCACGAAGTAGCTCGTGCGTGTCGGTGCGATGTCGCCCCACTGAAACGTTAGCGGCAGCTGGCTGTCGGCCGTGTCGCAGCCGGCGAAGGCGAGCAGCGCGATGCCGACGAATGCGGTGGTTTTCGACACAGGGCTCCTACTGACCGAGCGTGCTGGGGCGCTTCTGCGCTCAGCCGCCATACCGCATTGGACACGCAATAGGCGAACCCGGGGCGGATCTTCAGCCCGGGATTCGAATCGTCCGATCGTAGAACCCAGCGTCAAGCCGGATGGTGGGGATGTCGCCGTCGGCAACCCGCATGCGGATGACGTGGTCGCCCGTGCGTGTCGGTATCCACTGGTGAGACCACAGCGTCCACGTGTCATTTCCGACCATCACGGGGCAGACGTCGACCGGGTCCCAGGTGTCCTCGCCGAGCCGGATCTCGAGGCTGTCGACGACCTGCCACCCTCCCCACAGGATGCCGACCACACGGTAGAGGTCTTCGCCGTCGCGCTGGTAGTGCTCGACGCGAATGGGCATCGCCGACTGCTCCATGGCAGCGGGTCGGTAGCTCGCAGCCATCGTGGGGATGCCTGTCTGGTGGGTGCGGGAGGCAAACTCGCGCATCTGGGACGTCGCCGGCTCGCTGTCGTCGACCACCCGAATCTCATTGAGCCACTTGATGCACGTACAGCCGTACCAGCGCGGCATGAGAAAGCGCACGGGCGCACCGTGGTCTGGCGTCAGCGGCTCACCGCCCATGTGCGTCGCGAGAAATCCTCCCCACAGCGTCAGCTGCTCGAAGGGGAAGAACCACGCCGCGCCGGCCTGGGAGTTTGCGCTCGGCTGGCTGTGGTCGTCGAACCCGCTGATGACGAGCGCCGTTGCCTCGGGTTGAATCTGCAGCAGGTCCAGGATGTCCTGGATAGGAACGCCTCGAAAGCGGGTCGCGCTCAGCATGCCGAAGTGGGCAAACGGACCGTTGCCGCTGCACTCCATGAGGTGAACGCCCATGTCGACGATGTAGGGCTCGAGGTCGTCCATCGTGAGCGTCACCGGCTCGTCGATGAGTCCGGTGATCTGGATCGTCCAACCCTCGGTGGTCGTGAGCTGGTCAGGGTTGCGCGTGCGGATGTAGAACTTGTCCATCGGCGTCAGCAGCGTGTCGTCGTCCATGCCCTCAAGGTCATGGTAGAGGCGACCGTCGAGACCGGCGCCAATCGGCGCGTCCAGCTGGGTCGTGCCTTCGTACTGAAAGGGGAGGGTTCCAACGAACGCTGCGCCTTCGAAGGGGTCGTCGCACGCTGGTGGTGGCGGCGTCGTGTCGACCGGCGTCGTGTCGTCCTCCATCGAGTCGGCGACAAAGGTGTCGTTGCCGACGTCCGAGCCGACGTCCCCCACATCGTCGGTCGCCATCGCCCCGCTGTCGTCGCCGTCACACCCGAGACCTAAGCCGATCGCGCCGACGGTCGCTGCCGTCTGCTGCAAAAACTGTCGTCGCGTCGCCATGGTTACTCCCTATTGTTTAATCGTGGGTCGCGCATCGGCGGCTGGTCTGCCGTCGGGCCAGCCAGAGCAGTGCAAGCAACGCCATGAAGGCCTGGCTCGCTCCGGTCGCCGCGCTGCAGCCGTCGTTGTCGCCCTCGTCCCCGGTGTCGCCGCCATCGGACTCTGGGTTGATCTGCTCGATCGGCTCAGGGCCGAGCTCGACAGGTCCTTCGCCTGGGCCGGATGTCTCGCCTTGCACGTTGATCCAGCGCCGGGCGTAGGTCACAGCCTGGGCGCCGCTGGCGTCCGTGACGGTGGCCCGCAACAGGTACGGACCACTCGGAACGTCGCTGACGTCCCACATCAAGGAGAGCCGGTGTCGGTCCGGTCCGGACGCGTCGTCCGGCTCCATGACAAGGTCCTCGAAGGCGGTGAACGTCGCCGAGTAGACGAACTCAAGGCAGAGCGTGTTGGGTGCGCGGTTTGGCTTGTCGACGAGGTCGCCCGCTTCGATGGTCACCGTCAGCGGGCCCGTTCCGATCGCATCGAGCGAAATCGGGGTCTCGCCATCGGCAGCAATCGACGCGTCAAAGGGCTCGGTCACAACGACACCGAGGGGCGGTGGGTCGCCGTCTCGACGGACAACCACCAGCGCCGGCGCCAGGGAGGTGCGGCGGCACGGTGGGTCCTCATAGATCATGGGAAGCCGGTAAGCGCCCGTCTCAAGCCCGCTCGGGTCGAGCTCGTAGGCCACGTCCTTTTCCAGCGCTTCGACCTCCGCGAGCTCCACCCCGTCAACCAGGGACGCATCGGGCGAGGTCGTGGGCGGCAGGTCGCCGCTCTGGAGGTAGAGGCGGTAGACCAAGTCAGGGTGGATGTCGTCGGTGGCCCAACGAAACATCAGCGACTCGGTGCCATCCAACACGACGAGCCCTGTTGGCTCGCTGAACTGTGGCTGTGGGCTGAGGCCGTTGTGGGCGATGGCGTGCCCCGCGAGCGCCGCGACAGTGACTGTCGCGACGCCGAGCATGACGCTCTTTGCAGGGTGTACGGCCATAGGTTCTGACCTACTGCGGGTCGAGCCGGTAGACGGCGCCCGTCAGCATGTCGCTGAAGTAGAGCTTGCCGTCAGGGCCGAACTCGATGCCCGACAGCGATCCGGGCGGGAAGTCCGTCTCGAGCACACGCACCTGGTTGCCTTCCATGTCGTAGGCGTAGAAGCGGCTGGTGGCGTGGTCGGTGATGAAGATGAGGTTGTCCATGATGGCCAGACCGCTCGGCTGATTGAGCGTCCCGCCAGGAACGACCTCGGTCAGCGTCGCGCCGTTGACCATGCCAGAGTCCGCGAGCGGCTCGTAGACCGGGAAGAACGGCCCGCCGTTGCTACCGCTGCGGGTGTCGAGCTTCAGGATCCGGGCGCCGCCGGTGTCAGCGATGTAGAGCTGGCTGTCGGCGGGGTTGAACTCCATGTGGCTCGGCACACCCTCGACACGGAAGACGTCGCCCTCGACGTAGCGGCGGATCTGCCCGTCGGAGTGGTCATCGTTGCCCGGGCCGTGGTCTTGGGCAAAGTCGTAGCGGTCGATCGAGCCCTTATCGCCGTTGAAGAGCCAGTAGACGTTGTCCTTTTCCCAGGCGATGCCCATGCACCAGGCAGTGGCGTGCAGCATGTCCATGTGCGAGCCGTTGCCGCCCGAGGGCTTGGCAAAGACCGACAGATCGGTCGACCAGAGGCTCGGCCCGATGAACTGAGTCGGGTCGTCTTCGAAGTTGCCGGTGTTGGCCTCGCCACAGGTCGCGAAGCGGTCGGGCGTGCCCATGGCGAGCGCTGGTGGACGGCGCATGAAGTGCCATGCGTTGCCGTCGATGCGGGTCTCGTGGGCCTGGTTGGGGGTACCCGGCTCGAAGATGATCGTGACTTCGCCGTCAAGGCTGCTGCAGCGATCGCTGAAGGGGTTGCTCTGAGCGCAGATCCCTTCGACGTTGAACTGACGCTGCACCACCCAAAGCTCGTTGCGCTCTTTGTGGAAGTCGAGGTCGACTGACTCAAGAGGCGAGGGTGGGCGGTAGAGCTCCGTCATGACAACCGAGTCGGCGCTTCCATCGCGCCAGCCGATCTGGTGGCCTAGAGGCAGCGGTATACAGCTGCCGGCGTCGAGATCGCACAGCGGGCCAACGGCCGACTCGGCGCACTCCGCGTCGCTCGTGCACTCCGGCGGCGGGGGGGTGGTGTCAACCTGAGTGGTGTCCTCGCCAACGTCGTCGCCGACGGTGGTGTCGTCTCCGTCTCCGTTTCCGTCGCCGTCGCCGCATGCCACCAGGCCCAGTGAGCCTGCTGCCAGCAATGAGGTGAGCTTCCAAATGACGCGCATGAACGAACTCCTAATAAGAACAACAGTCGCGGCCCGCCGACGGTGGCGCTGCCGAGTGTATTCGTAGCCCGTAGCACAACGGTTACGCGAGTTCGGCATACTGAACCGAAGGTGCCGCAAAAACCTGTGCAATTCGTGCCCGCTCCAGACCGCGTTTTCGCGGCTAGAGTGCTCGAAAGCCCCTGCCGTGACGACGTTATCGCCCAGCGCCCACCGGAGGGCGTCGGCACCGGCCGGATCGCGGAAAAAAGTTTGCCGCGTGTCGCGTGCCGCGGTCCGTCTTCTTGCCAGGGGCACACACTCGGTTGCGTCCTGGCAGCACGGCTCGAGGCCGAGACCAGCCATGGCTCATCCTCGGAGCTTTGCGGGGCCAGTCGCTCGAGCGGCTGGCCCTCTTCGTCGCCGACGTCTCGTGACTCTCGGCGCGAACATCTCGGGCGCCTTGGATCGACTTCGGCGTCAAAGGCCTCCGAGATACTAGCTTCCCCAACCACCGAACGCCGCAGAGGCCTTGCGGGCGACCACCGGCGATGGTTCTCGTCTCCAACTCCCATCTCTCTTATGCTCGCGGCCGTGACCGGCTGAACGAGACTAGGGCGAAGCACATGAGCGAGCAGGGCTACAAGCACCCGCAGGGAAATGTCTTCTATCGCAAGATGGACCACGGCCGTCCCTGCGTGGCTCACGCCGAGGGCGTCTACATCACGACCGTCGGCGGCAAGCGGGTGCTCGATGCCTCGGGCGGACCGATCGTCGTCAACGTTGGCCACGGGCGACGCGAGGTCACTGACGCGATGCGTGCCCAGCTGGAGTCGGCGGCCTACGTCCACGCGTCGATGTTCACCAGCGATGTGATCGAGCGTTACTGTCAACGCCTTGCCGCGATCGTCCCGCTCGCGGATGCGCGCTTCTTCTTCCTGTCGTCAGGCTCTGAGGTGATCGAGGCCGCGATCAAGCTTGCGCGACAGCTGCAGATGGCCCGCGGTCACAGTGGCCGCGACCTGATCATCAGCAGAACCCAGAGCTACCACGGGATGACGCTCGGTGCGCTCGGCGTCTCGGGTCGCCGCGGACTCCGGGCGCCCTATGTCGACATGATGCGCGACACGCCCCATGTGTCACCCCCCTACACCTATCGCGACCCGCGCTCGGGGGCCGAGTACGCCGCGGAGCTGGAACAGACCATTGTCGCCGCCGGTGCCGACAGCGTGGCGGGCTTTTTGGCCGAGCCCATCAGCGGCGCCAGCCTCGGCGGTGCGCTGCCGCCCGACGACTACTGGCCTGCGATTCGTGAGGTCTGCGACCGCCACGGGGTCCTGCTCATCGCCGACGAAGTCCTGGTGGGGCTTGGTCGGACGGGCAAGATGTGGGCCCTCGACCACTGGGGCGTGACGCCGGACATCCTCGTCACGTCAAAGGGCCTCGCGGGCGGCTACTTCCCGCTTGGGTTCGTCGCGGCGAGGGGCGCCGACGTCGAGCAGCTCCGGCTCGAGCTAGGCAACTTCAACCATGGCGGCACCTTCAGCCACCACCCGGTCGGAGCGGCGGCGGGCCTTGCCGTCCTCGACATCTTGGAGGGGGAGGGGCTCGTGGACCGTGCGCGCGTGATGGGCGAGCGGCTCACATCGGCGCTGCGTGACCGGTTCGGCGATCATCCGAACGTCGGCGACATCCGGGGCCGCGGTCTCTTTCAGGGACTCGAGCTGGTTGCTGACCGCGACACGAAGCGGCCCTTCGCCGCCAAGCACAAGGTCGCCAGCCACGTCCACCACACCGCGTTCGACGACGGCGTCAGCGTCTACTACTCCCAGGGGTGCGTCGACGGGACCGACGGCGATCTCGTGATGTTCGGCCCGCCGCTGATCATCGACGAGAGCCACATCGCGGAGATGGTCGAGGTCGCGGGGCGTGCGATCGATGCGGTCACTCACCGGGTACTCGCCAGCGACTGAGGCAGCTGAGCAAACGCCACAGCCCCAGGCACGCGCTGGCGCCAGGCTCGCGCCCACGCCTAGGCTCGCGCTGGCGCCTAGGCTCGCGCTGGCGCCCACGCCCGAGCACACGCCCGCGCTCGCGCTGGCGCCCACGCCCGAGCACACGCCCGCGCCCACGCCCACGCCCACGC
>CALHXW010000175.1 GCA_938040325.1 uncultured bacterium
GGGCGCTGAGCGCATCGCAAAGCCATCAGACTTTTGCGTTTCCCGGCAGCTGCTTAGTTGTAGAGGTCGGAAGTTCGTTCCTATCTCCTCGACGGTCCATCGCCGATCTCTTCGGTCCGACTTCTTGAAGGGTCCTGACACGTCGGCGGCGTCGGATCTCGACCTCGACGACGGCCTGTCGGGACCTAGGAACGAACTTCCGGCATCTACAACTAGGGGCAGCCGCTCACTTCAGGCGGTGAAGCGGCGCTGCAGCTACAGCCGTCCAAGTTGCCCTCAATGCGGGCGACACCCTGCCAGCCTTCGGCTTCGAGTCCGCTCTGGAGGGCCTCGACGTAGCAGGTCGGCAGTGCTGGGTTGTTGACCACCCGGAGTGTGACCAAGAGGGACTCACCCCCAAGGTCAAACAGCCCGGTCAGCTGCTCGAGGGCGTCGTTTGACTCGATGGTGAGCGCGTCGTCGATCTGCCCGAGGGTGTCAAAGCCGTCGATATCAGTCAGCTGCGGATTTCCGCTGACCTCCAAGGCGCGAAGTCGGCTGCACGCGGGAAAGGCGTCGAGCTCCGCCATGGCGGCGTTGTCGGCAATGACCAGGCGTGTCGCAGGGTCGGAGAACCGGTTGAATCCCGTGATGGCAGTCAGCGATGGATTGTCGGCAATGACGAACTCTCGAGCCACCTTCTGGAGACCGGAGAGCTCTCCGATGCTCGCGAGCGCGCTGTTGTCGGTGATCGTGATGGACCGGAGCGCCTCGCGCAGAGCCTCGAGACCGCTCAAGCTGGTGAGGGCATCGTTGTCTCGAATCGTCAGCCACGAGACGTTGTCGAGCGTGGACAGCCCGCTGAGACCGTCGAGCACACGGTTTCCGATGATGCGACAGTCGCTACAGCGCTCGATGACGCCGAAGCCGCCAATGTCGGTGAGCACGTCGTTGTAGGAGACCGTGAACTCCTGGACGACCGTCGCGAGCGACGCGAACGCATCCATGCTCTCGAGTGCATCGTTGTGGCTGATGTCGAGGAAGTTCAGCTCCTCGATGCTGCCGAACCCAGCGAGCTCCGTCAGTGCGGTGTTCGACCGTATGGTCACCCAGCGAGCCTCGGTCAGCTCGTCAAACCCGTCGATGCGCGTCAGCGACCGGTTGCCGACAAGCTCGAGACGGTCGCAGGTGGCAAGCGCCGGGACAAACAGTGCCTCCAGGTTGCCATTGCGCTCGATGATGACTTGAAGTGCATCGGTGAGGACCGCCAGCGGCGCCACCTCGACCAGGGCCGGGTTCGTTGAGACCTCAAGCGTGGCGACCTTGGCCAGCGAGGTAAAGGCGGTCATCTTGGCGAGGACCGGGTTGTCGGCAACGGTCAGCCACTCGACGTTGCGGACGTTGTTGAAGCCGTTGATGCTGGTGAGTGCCCCGTTGCCGCGAATGGTCACACGGGTCGCGGAGGCTGCGTAGCGTGGGCCCTCATAGGTGGTTAGCGCTTCGTTCTCGCGGAGCTCCAGTGAGCCGCCAAGCGCGACGAGGTAGGTGCCAACGTCACAGTCTGGAAGCACGCGGTTGTCGATCAGCAAGAGATCGCCACCCACGGCCCGGAGTGCTGGCGCGCTCACTGCGCCCAGCGCGACGTTGTGCTGAAGCTGGAAGGTACCGGTCACGGTCTGTAGCGCGCTCAGCGGGGTGATCTCGGCAAGCTCAGGGTTGGCCACGATCTCCAGATCGCCCACCACCACCTCAAGCGCCGGCAGCGAGAGGGTCGTGAGCGCGTCATTGAAGCGCACCGAGATACTGCCAAACACGGCCCGCAGACGCGGTAGCGCCACCGATGCATCGGCATCGGAGACCTCGACCCGGCCGATCACGCAGCGGACGTCCGTCGGGTCGCCCACGCGCCACGTGCCCTCAAACACATCCGGCCCGCTGCACTCGGGCAGCTCAGGCAGGTCGAAGGGATTGGCAGGGACATTGGGTGGCGGAACGGTCACTTCCTTGTAGATGATCGTGGCGTCGCCGACGTCGCCGAGCGTATCGGCCACGTCCGCGGAGTCGCTGTCGCTGTCGTCACCGCACGCGCTGAGCACGAGCAAGCAAAGTGCCGCGATTCGAGCGCTTAGCGCAAGGCGAGCGCTCCTTCCGGCTGCCACCCCGGCGATGCAGTCGCCAGCGGCTCGCTCGCTGCGCCCACCCGGACTCGACGATGCACGCAGGGCCTTCATTCGGCCGACATTGCTGGCAAGCACATCGCCGTCGCCTCGCTCGAAACTAGCGCTTGTTTTAGGACTAGCGCTAGCGCTTGTCTTAAGCCTACTCGCAGATCGCATTCTGGCCTCCGGCACCGTCGTCGGTGCACTCGCAGTCGATGCGGTTGCTGTGGATGTCGAACACGTTCGCCGTGCTGGAGACAGACTCGGCGAGGAACTCGACGAGGCACTCTGGAAGCCGCGGGTTGGCCTGCACCCGGAACGCCGATCCACCGGTTCCTGTGATAGTGGCTAGGCTGTCGAGCCCGAGTTCCTCGAGGATATCGTTGCTGCGGATGTCGAGGTTTCCGACCGCCTCGAGCTGACTCAAGCCCTCCAAGCTAAGGAGCTGTTGGTTTTCGGCAACGCGCAGGGTGGAGGTGATCTCCTCGAGCCCATCCAGTGCCGCGACATCGGAGAGGCTGGAGTTGCCGGTGATGACGAGCGCGCTGATGGACGCCGGCAGCTCGATGCCGTCGAAACTCGTGAGTGACGCGTTGCTGCGGACGTCCATCTGCGTGAGGCTTGTGAGGCCCGACAGGCCCGTGAGCGACGTCAGGGCTGGGTTGCTGGTGATAAAGACGCCGGATGCTTCTTGCAGGCTCTCGAGACCCGCAAGGCTGACGAGCTGCTCGTTGCCGCGAACCTCAATGGAGTTGACGGTCGTGAGCGAGTCGAGTCCGTCGAGTGACGTCAGGCCGTTGTTGCGCACGCGCACGATGCCGTTGGCGACCGTCGTCAGGTTCGTCAGGCCGCTCAGATTCGTGAGGCTGGCGTTGTCTGAGATCGTGAGCTGGCCCGAGATCGTTCGCAGGTTTTCGAGGCCTCCAAGCGAGACCAAGCCCGGGTTGTCTTGGATCTGCAGGCTTTCCATGTCCGAGAGCACACCCTCTAGCCCCGCGAGCGTGGTGATACTGAGGTCCGACAGCACGATGCTCAGCGGCAACGTATCAGACGCGCTAAGCGGGCTTAGGTCGGTGACACCGTCGAGCCCGATCAGCGTCAGATCGTCGGTGATGGGGACCCCTCCGAGCGCTTGGAGACTCGCGACGAGCGGAAGCTGCTGCAGCCGCACGGTTCGGATGCGGTTGACGCTGGCGATGCCGTCGAGGCTCGCGAGCGACGGACAGCCTGTGATGTAGAGGGTCGACAGGTCGCCTGCTGCGCCTTCGAGCGCGTCGAAGTCGGTCAACACGGGGTTGGACCAGAGCCGAATCTCGCCGCCGATCGCCTCGAGGTTATCGAGACCGGCGAGCGAGGTGAGCAGCTGGTTGCCCTCGAAGAAGACACCGCCGTGCAAGGAGCGGAGCGGCTCGAGGCCCGAGAGGTCTTCGAGGTTGGTGTTGTTGAGCGAGAGGTTGCCACCGATGTGTTCGAGCGCGTCGAGGCCGTCGAAGCTCTCGATCGGCGTGCGGTAGACCAACAGACCGCGACGGATGATCGAGAGGCCTTCAAGGCCGGTGAAGTCATTAAAGGGCGCTTGGATGAGATCGATTCGCCCCACCACGCCGAGCCCCTCAAGACCGGCGAGGCTCTCCAGCTGACCGTTCTGAACCAAGAGCGAGCCGTCGATGCTCCGCAGACCGGACAGGCCGCTGATCGACGTGAACTGCGAGCTGCTGATCTGCAAGTCGCCGCCGACGTGCACGAGGGCGTTGAAGCCACCGAGCGAGGGGGCGTCGACGCCGTTGAACCGCAGATCGCCTCCGATCCACTGCAGGTTGGGCATGGGCGCAAAGTCGGTGAGGTCCTGAAGCGACTGGAACTCCACGCCACCGCCGACGGCCTCGAGTGCGGCGAAGCCCGTGAGGCTCGTGATGTTGGCGGGATTGATGATGCGCAGCGTGCCGTCGACCAGCCGCAGGTTCGGAAAGTCCAGGGTCGACGGGCCATAGGAACCATTGATCGCCACGTCGACGTTGCCCCAGACCTCCTCAAGCGCTGCCAGCGCGCTCACATCGTCATCGGTCTGCACCGTGTCGCGCTGGATGCGAAGGTCGCCAAGGATGCACCGGACGCCCTTGAGCGGGGAGAGGTCGCTGAGCGAGATGACCGTGTAGCCCAGCAAGGTCTCAGGGCCATCGCCACACGCACCCCAGGGCTCGTAGGTAGGGACCTCGATGGTGATCTCGTCGGGCGGGATGGGGTCGACGACCGGCTCGGACTGTGTGGCGTCGTCGCCGCAGCCGGTAGCTAGCGCTCCGAGCACTGCCAGGGTTGTCGCCAAGTGCCTCAGCGCAGGTTGCCTGGATGCTGTGTGCCCCACAAAAGCCTTGCCCAGGCGGCCACACGGTCTGTGCTCTACGCCGCGGCTGTCAGAGCCCCAGCGCCTTGTCGCAGTCTTTGTCATGGTAGCTCTCATACCAATTCTGGGTGTCGGGACACATCATCGAGAGGACCTGAGAGACCGACCCTGCGGCCCACATTCCGGCGCCTTCGGCGCGGGCGTCGTACTCTGCTTGGCAGATCTGAGCGCGCTTGGAAGACGGAAAGGCCGTAAACGACCAGACGTGCCCGCCACGAGCGAGCTCCGTCGAGACGTCTTTGCCGTCGACCTCGAGGTAGACGAGGTGGCGGTTGAATGGATCGGTCGGACACCACGCGCCAGCGGAGACGCCGTCACAGCTCACGCGGAGCTCCTTGCCTTCGACGAGGTCCTTGAGCGCCTCGTAGGACGCGGTGCTGTGGTGCTCGTTGGTCCATTCGTCGCACTCTTTGGCGCCCTGGCTGAGCACGCATGCGTTGCGGACGCCGTCCGCGGTGATGGCGTCGCGCTTGCTGCACTCAGGCGCGTTGATGCCCAACAGCCGCACCGAGTAGGTGACAGGGTTGTACTCGCCCACGAGCACATCGAGCGTGTCGCCGTCGACCACGTGCCCAGCGCGCGCCATGGCGCCATTGGTCAGCTCCTTCGGCTCGTCGGGCGGCACAAACGTGTCGACAGGGCCCTGGGTGTCCTCAGCGGTGTCGGCTTCGGTCGTCGCGTCGTCAGCAGGCGGGTCATCTGAGGACTCGCAGCCGCTGGTCCACGCGAGGGTGGCAAGACTGACGAGCAAACCGAGCTGCTTACACTGTGCGAATCGCCGCATTTACCCTCCGCCGTGATCGGTCGGCACCATAGAGAGCGCACCCTCTAGACGCAATCGTCGCGACACGGCTTTGAGTGGTGGCACCTGTTCGTGCGGGCGCACGCGCACGTCTGCAGCTTACTGGCCTCGGGAAGTTTCAGTCTTCCCGTCGGCCGGCCAAAGCAGGTTTTGTGCCGCAGGCCGGAGGATCGTACTGTGTGAAAAGACGCGGACGACCGACGAGGCGGGGGCATTGGCTGACAACGGATCCAACGGAGAAAACTTCGAGGCGCGCTCGCGACGACTGAAGAAGCGCCTGCAGACGCTCAGTAAGTCCCTGGCGAAGTACCACGATGTGGACCCTGCTGATGTCGCTGTTGACGGCTCAGACGAGTCGATCGTTGTCGGCACGCCGACCACCGGCAGCGGCAAGCGCCCGACCATCAAGCGACGCCAGCCGGTGCTCGATGTCGAAGACCTGACCGCGACCGCGATGCGTCCAGCCATCGATCTCGAAGATGCAACGTCGACAGCCCTCATCCACACGTCGGAGCTCACCGACGACGCGCCCGCTAAGCCCAAAGCCCGAAAGCGCTCCGACACGATGCAGGGCATCGGGCTCAAGCAGACGGAGGCCGTTCGCGCCGGGGAGATCGATCCGGACGCGACCTTCCGCGGACCCGCCATCACGCTTGGTGGCGGCGGCTCAAAGACCACGCGGGCATCGGGCTCCCACACGCGCGCCGACGTGCCCGTCGAGGCCACAGCGATGATCCCCGCCCTGCCGACGACCGACACCACCCGTGACGCGCCGACGGTCAAGCGGGCCAGCAAGCGCAGCAAGAAGAAGCGCGCCAGCGCCAAGAAGTCGCGCGCCAAAGCCGCGACGGGGCCGCCCGTTGAGCCAACCATGATGATGAAGGTCCCGGCGCTGCCCGATGGCGACGCCTCGCACGACGCTCCGGCCGTTAAGTCCCGCCAGTCGAAGCGCCTGCGCGAGCCGACAGCGCCTCACAGCGGCGCCAACAAGGCCGGCACAAGCCGCCGACCTCAAGCGCCGCCCCCGCCGGTGCCGTCGGTCGGCTCCAAGAGTCACGGCTCCTCGCTCAAGGAGCGCATGCAGCGGAGCAAGTCCAAGCCTTCGGGGATTCGCGAGGTCGACTCGACGCTGCGCGTGCCTGCACCCGTGGTGGCTGGCGCGATGCCGGACGTTGTCGAGGAGAACCTCGACGAGGCGGTTGCCGCGGAGCTGGCCACCATTGCCAGTGTCGCCGCTGAGAGCAGCTCGGAGCAGCTCGGAGCGACCATTGAGGACGAACAGGAGTGGTTTGACGAAGAAGAGGTCGAGTCCGAAGACCAGCGCCGCTTGACGTTGGAGTCGGCTGAGCGCGCGCGAGCCGCCGACGGGTCCAACGACGACGTTGTCGATGTCGACGACATGATCGCCGACTTCCGACCAAGCCGCAAAGGCCTGTGGATCGGCGCCGCCGTTGCGGCACTGGTGTTGACGGTCGGTCTCGCGGTGTCATTTGGCGGCGACTCAAGCGGCGACGGCATCGGCACCGTCGCGCTGAACCCAGCTCCAGACGGCGCCGTGAGCGTTGCGGAGGCAACGGAGGCGGCAAAGGCCGCCGAGGTCGCAAAGGCCAAGGCCGCAATGGCGGAGGCCGTGAAGGCCGATGACGCAGCGAGAGCGGCGAAGCTGGCTGAGGCAGCTGCAGAGGCATCAAAGGCTGCGGAAGCAACGAAGACCGCTGCTGTGGCAGCAGCCTCTGCTGACGCTGCGAAGGCTGCGGAGGCCACGGAGGTCGCGAAGGCTGCGGAGGTCGCAAAGGCAGCGAAGGCTGCAGAAGCAGCGCGAGTCGCAGAAGCAGCGCGAGTCGCAGAAGCTACGCGACTGGCAGAAGCAGCGCGAGTCGCAGAAGCAGCACAACTGGCAGAAGCAGCACGAGCGGCAGAAGCAGCACAACTGGCAGAAGCAGCACGAGCGGCAGAAGCAGCCCGAGTCGCGGAAGCTGCGCGAGTCGCAGAAACTACGCGACTAGCAGAAGCCGCGCGAGTCGCGGAAGCTGCGCGAGTCGCAGAGGCAGCGCGAGTCGCAGAAGCTGCGCGCCTTGCGGCAGCCGCGCCTGCGGCCCCAGTCATCCTCCCCGCCACACCAACACCGAGCTACGCAGCGACGACGGTCTCGCCAGGGGGCACCGTCCACACGGTGGCGCCGATTATCCTGCCGGCCGACGACGACACCGGCGTTGCGGTGGCGACGCCCCCGACGACGACCCGGCGCAAGCGACGCGTGAGGAAGGCTTCAAGCAGGCCAGCGCGTGGCGGCCGGCCCACCTCGGGACGTGACTGGTTCATCGAAGGCAACAAGGCCTCGAGCGACGACCTGAACCACGCGCTCTTCGCGTACCGAAAGGCCGCGCGCAAGGGCTACAAGGCCGCCTACAAGAGCATCGCGAAGCTCGAGACCCGCCGCGGCAATCGGTCGGCCGCAAAGTCGGCCTACAAAGCCTACTTGCGCTCCAACCCAAGCGACCGGAGCGCCATCGAGTCGGCGCTTGAGCGACTCTAAGGTCTCGGCTCTGTGACGCCTCTTGCTAGAATTGCGACGGCCAGTAGCCGATCGTGATGTCAGGATCACAGGCGCCCGCGACGCAGTCAGCGGCAGGCGTGATCACGCCGCTAGGCCAGTCGATGGTGGCGACGGTCCACATGTCGTGGTTGGCGAGCTCCGTCGCCGCTTCGTAGGCCAACGCACCATCGAGGTAGATTCGCACCATCGCGATGCTGTTGCCGAAGCCGTGGTCCTCCCATGAGTGGACGCCGACGCGATAGCTGAAGCCGGCCGTCGGTGCGGCAAAGTTCAAGTTCTCGGGACCCGCACCGTCGGTGTCGTCACGATCGAGGCTGGGCGGCTGCGTCGCTGGATTCGTCGCCGGGACCCAGCCCGCTGGCGCAACGTTGGCCCAGTAGGTGTCGTAGTTTGGGTGGAACCAACCCTCTGAAATGCCATCCTCGTTCGCGTCATAGTCGGCGCCAGCGGGGTGAAGAAAGTGCAGGTCCAAGTCGGTCCCGACCGAAGCGAGAGCACCGAGAGGTGTCGTGTCAGTTTGGTCGGGATCGCTCGGCGTGTCCCAGGTGAGCTCGATGTGGAGCGCTGCTACAGGAGTGACCGTCACGACGCGCGATGCGGCACACGATAGGCGCCCTTGTAAGTCGTGGACGTTGAGCTTGAACGTGTAGACGCCGGCAACGTTGGCCTCAAACCACACCAAAGCGGACGTGGAAAATGGCGTAAGGACCGACTGCGACCCTGCAGGCTGCTCGACAGTCCAGGAGTAGGTACTGATGGCGCTGTTGCCGAAGCTTGAGCTGCCATCAAAGGCAAGCACGGTCTGCGGCGCGACGTCGTCAGGCTGTTCGAGCTCGATCACCGCAATGGGACAGCCGTCGCACGGAACGCAGGTATCGGGCGGTGAGACGACAGCGGGCTGGCCATTGCACACGCCACCAAGACAGATGTCGCCTGTCGTCGAGTCGTCACCGTCATCACACGGTGTGCCGTTCGGGAGACTTGGGTAGCTGCACGCCCCGTCGTCGTTGCACGCGCCGGCCGCCTGACATGGGCCCTGAGCAAGGGCGCAATCGCTGACGTTGCACGGCACGGCACCTGCGTCTGACTCCTCGGCGTCGGGCCAATCGGCGTCGTCGGGCCAGTCCACGTCGGTTCCGAGCGTCGCGTCGTCTGAGCCTGCGAGGTCTTGCGCCGAGGCGGGTTCTGCATCATTGACCACGCCTTCGGTGCGGCCTTGACGCTCAGCGAGGCAGCCGCTGGCCATGAGCAACAGCGCGGAAGATGCGAGGACGAGCAGACGTCGTTGGGCAGCATCAGACATGGCAGCTCCTTACGTGGGCGACGGATTCACGGGCATACTTGTGCGGGCGGCCCACAAGTTGTCACGACCACCGACTCCACGTTTGTTCGACGTCGCCCCGTTGGGCAGTCACTGACCGCTACTCGCACTGGCCGATCGCTTTGAGACGCTTGCCTTCGACCGCAAACCCGCCAAAGCGGTCGGCGGCTTGGGCCCCGTCACGATCGACCCGGTAGACCCAGACCACCCGCTTGCCATCGGGCGCCCAAGCGATGGCGCGGGGCGTCAGGCTTGTCTCCTCTTCGGCGCGGGCCACCGCCAGGTAGCGCTGGGAGGCTTGGCCGCAGCCCAGATAGACAGCGATGCCGTCAGGCTCGTCGACGGCGAACACGTTCAGACCATCCGCGCGTCGCTGGCTGGTCTTGAGGGTGATGGCGCCCGCTTTCCGCGCAAGGCTGCGGAGCGCACGACGCTGGTTGTCGTCGGTGAGCACCATGACGGGGTCTTCATCGGGATGCCGCGCCAAGAGATGCTCGCCGATGGCGTCGTCTTGAATGCTGAAGACCGCGTAGCCGCGCTCGGTAAAGCCGATGAGCTCGACGCCTTGAGCACGAGGCGCTTGGTTCCAGACCGGCGCGTCTCTCAGGGCCGGCGGAGCGGTGGGGGCGGGCGGCGGAGGCGCCGGACACGCCGCGTCGGTCCCGGTCGACCAGGTCAATGGCGGGCACGCCGGGCAGGCTTGTGAGGAACCACAGGCTGGCGCGCCGGCGGCGACGACCGTCATCAGGACAAGAGAGCGCCACGCGGCAGACGCAGACCGTGGGATGAGCGAGGTGATGGCGTGCTCCAGAGGGTGGGTGTGTGGCGGATGGTACCCGTCTCGCGACGCACGACCAAGCTTGGACGCTACCGCTGAGTGCCGGCGGGCTGGGCGACCTTGCTGACGATGTTGGCACGAAGCGTGGCCAGCGTGGCTCGAAAGTCCACCACGTCCGCGGTCCACTGGGCGAAGTCACGGTCGGGGTCTTCATCGACGAACGCGCCGATGAGGCTCTCGAGCGCCGTCACGCGCGCGCTGAGCGCCTCTGTGCTGAAGGGACCGGCAAGGAGCGCTTCGGTGGCCGCGACGTAGCGCGGCCACATGACGCGTGTGATCTTTGCGAGGAAGTCGTCGCAGTGAGGCGCCTGGCCGATGAAGCCGTAGAAGATCTGGCGCGGCTCGCAGCTCGCTGGCTCGTCCCAGTCGGGCATGCCGAAGTCGGTGCGGATGGGGCTCGGCACCACGAAGGCGCGGTCGAGATCCCAAGGCACGAGCCAAACGCGGTCGTCGGTCTGCGACTCGTACCAGTAGTAGTTGTGGTTGGTGCAGGCCCCATCGCAGTACCAGCCGACGGGGCCGTCCCAGTGGTCGATGGCCCGGTCGACGGCAAAGTAGCGCATCAGCATGTCGCCGTCGGTCCACGCGTCCAGCGTCGCCTCGAACGTGGCGTCATCGGCGTCCATGACCGCGGCCGCAAAGCGCTGCATTCGGTCGACGGAGGGTTGCTCGTCTCGGTTGGTCTTGAGCGCTCTCAGGTACGGGGACTCCGCGATCGTGTTCGGCCAGACCTCCTTGTAGAGGTTGCCTTCGCCACCGTCTGGAAAGTTGGCGCGGGTGAAGCGCCCGTCGATCTGCTCGACAACGAGAAAGAGGCCGAGCAGCCGACCGTTGATGACAAGTCGCGCGTAGGCGGTCCGCGGCCCGTAGACGCCGGCATCGCGAAAGAGCTGGTAGCCGATCGCCTCCGCCATCAGAGAGCGGTCATTGTTCATCGTGTGGAGCTGGAGTTTCTTGAGCCCAAAGAAGCGCCCGTCGGGGTCGCTCCAGTTGAAGCTGACTTTCATGCCGAGCTTGGGACAGCGCGTCCGGTTCCACGCACCACCGGTGACGCAGCTGTGGATGTCGTCGATCGGTCCCTGGTACTGGAGCGAGCCAACGGCGCCCTTAAAGCGCAGGCCGACATCGTAGCGGACGCCCTCGTGGTCGAGCGAGGCGGGCACGTACTCCTCGGCCCGTGGGTCGCTGATGAGCGTCGACCAGCTCGGGCCGTCGACCGTGAGGTAGTAGGTGCGGATGACGCGCTCATCGAAGACGTCGGCCTGGGTCGCGAGCGGAGGCGCTGGGGGAGCGGGCGGCGCGATGACGCCACCGACATCGACAGGCGGCGCAATGTCGTCGCCGACGTCCGGTGATGGCGTTGTGTCGGGCGGTGGCGTCGTGTCGGGCGGCGGCGTGGTATCGGCGACCGTGTCGCTAGGGACCGTGACGTCGTCAGCCGTCATGAGGTCACCACCGCAGCCAAGCGCGGTTAGCCCCAAGACAACCAGATGCAGATGATGGCGATTCATGACAACGCTCGCGGCAGAGGTGGTGACCATTGTGAGCGACGCTACGGTTCGCGACCAGCTTGGCAAACAACTCGTTGATGGTCACGGCACAACCGCTTGGCTATCGTGCGGGTATGGCGACGACCGCACGCACTCGAATCCGCACAGCGCTCGGCGCCGCACTTGCCGTGAGCTGGCTCGTCCTGCTGTCGTGCATCGACGCCACGCAAGGACGCCGCGCGCTCCCCGGGGTCATCGACACCATCGCGCCAGAAGACACCGCCGAGCCCGATGTTGCCGACGACACGACGCTGCCACCACCCACAACCGAGTGGTGCGGTCAGGAGCGCCTCGACATCGCGGGACTTCAAGACGTTGCGGTGCTGCTCGTGATGGATCGGTCGCGCAGCATGAGCCTCGATGGGAAGTGGGCTCAGACGCGCGCGGCGGTGAGCGTCGCCCTCGACGCCTACGACGAGCACCTGCGCTTTGGGTTGCTGCTCTACCCCGAGGTCGCCGCGGAGTGCCCGGTCGCGGCAGTTCCACAGGTCGATTTTGCCTACCAGACGGGCCCGGCCATCGCCGATGCCATGTCAGATGCCGGCACGGCGGCAGGCACGCCGACGGGATCGGCGCTGAGGGCGGCAAGGCAGGTCCTCAGCGAGCGGGCGGGCGACGCCGACCAACGGGTGGTGATCTTGGCGACCGACGGCCGACCCAGCTGCCCGACTGACTGCAGCGTGTGCGTCGGGCCTGCCGTCGGGGGCTGCAGCGACGGCGACTGCGAGAGCTGCTTCGATGAGGACGACTGCGCCATCGCCGAGTCGCTCGCCGGTGTCGACCAGCTGGCCGCTGACGGGGTGCCAACTTACGTCGTGGGGATCGTCGGCAGCTACGGCATCGCCTCGGTCCTCCAAGAGCTTGCGCTGCGCGGCGGGACGGCGCTCGGCGAGGCGGGATACTACGAGACGAACGACGGCGGCGACGTGGCTGAAGCCCTCGTCGACATCGCGGTGGGTGTCGACGGCTGCAGCGCGACGCTTGAGGCTCCTCCGACACTCGGGCCGAGCGGCGGCGAGCTACTGGGGATGGTCGTGACGGTCAACGGGGTCACGGTGCCGCGCGACCCGGAGGGCCTCAACGGCTGGCGACTCGACGCCGAGGGGACTCGGCTGCGCCTCTACGGGCCTGCGTGCCTCGGTGGCGTCGGCGATGAGACGGAGGTCGTCGTCAGCTACCGCTGCGCGGTCCCGGCGGAGAGCCGCACGCCGCGGACGCCACTGCCGTGATCCTCTGCAGCGCAACGCCACGCTGCGCCTCACCCTCGCGCTGACTTACTTGTCCTTGCGGCTTATGTGACGCCAGGCAAAGAACGCGCCTACCGCTACAACCACGGCGATGATCGCGATGACCGGCCCTGAGACCACGGGGTCGGGTGCGACATCAGCTACAAACACGATGGGCAAGGGGGTCAGCATGGTTGGACGACTCCGCGCAGTCGGGGATAGTCAACGACAGTGAGTCATGACTACCATAGCTGGACTCGCTCTTGAGGTGGCTCATGCTGAAAACATCTGCAGCGGTTGTGCGGCTCGTCGTGGCAGTGGCGCTGATAGCGCCGGCGCCGCTACTGGCAGCGCCCCCGACCAAGACACCCACGACCGCGGTGCCACCGGCCAAGACGGCCCCGACGCCTGCGCCCGTGGTGAAAAAGCCGAAGCCCAAGCGCGTGACGAAGCCGAAGCCTGCTGAGAAGCGGCTGCCCGACGGGGTGTTTCAGGCAAGCCTCCGCGCGAACAAAGCCACCATCGGTCTTGAGGTCACGGTCGTGGCGGGGTTTGTCACGTCCGCGGTGGCCACCTTGCCGGGTGGCCGCTCCGTTCGCTTGGCGTCAAGCGGGCCACCGGACGCCGCCAACATCAACCTCATCGGCCGCAAGGACGTCGACTTCGTGCGCGTCAGCGCAAGCTTTGCCGACGCTGAGATCGCCACGGGAACCTACACCGGCAACCTAGACCGTCGTCCCGTCAGCGGCTCGGTCGAGCTCGTTAAGCGCTAACCCGGTTGGTCGAGGCACACTCCAGAGACCCGGCGCTCAAGCCGATCTTTCGATACGCTGCCCGCAGCGACGCCGACCAGCTCGGCGCACTGCTGACGGCCACGGTGCCGCTGGCAGGCTCGGCGCTTGTTACGCTCGATGAGCTCGCCCTGCGGCCCGCACGGCTGGCCGCTCGGATGGTCGCTAGCACCGAGCACTACGACCAGCTGATCGTGGTCGCGGTGGTGGGTGACGTCATCGCCGGCGCAGCGCGCGTCCTCGCCAAGGAGTTTGTCTGCGCCGCCCACGTCGGGACGTGCACGCTGCTTGTGCACCCGCAGTTTCGGGAGCTCGGCATCGGTGCGGACCTGCTACGGCTCACGGAGCAGGCCGCGCGCACCGAGCTCGATCTGGAGCGGCTTGAGATGCGTGTCTGCGAAGGGGACCGAGGCCTCGCCACGGTCTGTGAGCGCTTGAGCTGGCGGGTCGAGCGGGTGGAGCCAGGCGCGGTCATGCGCGCCGACACCCCGCTAGCGCTCATCACCTACGCCACCGACCTCGCGCCGGCCGAGGCCGGGTAGAACCTCTCGCCGCGTGCCGCCTGGATCGACCGAGGATTGGGTTGGCGCTCAACAGAGAGGACCGAGCCTATCGGGAAAGCGTCCGACGAAGAGACGCCGAGCACCGGCTCAGTTGCCGGTGGAGGCAGGTGGGGAAGCCAACTGAGCGATGCTAGGACCCAGCGCCGCCGATCGATCGCGGCATGCCGATGAGCGTCAGTAGCTCCATCCGAGCTGCGGGGTTCTCAAGGAACTCACCGAAGAGCCGGCTGGTCGTCGTCCAAGACCCCGTCTTGCGCACGCCGCGGTAGCACATACAGAAGTGCTGGCACTGGATGATGACGGCCACGCCGTGGGGCTCGAGGATGTCGCGGATGGCTGCTGCGATCTGGGCCGTCAGCTTTTCTTGAACCTGCAGCCGCTTGGCGTAGACGTCGACGAGTCGGGCGATCTTAGACAAACCCACAACGCGACCGTTGGGGATGTAGGCCACATGAGCCTTACCGACGAACGGCACCATGTGGTGCTCGCAGTGGCTGTGGAGCTCGATGTCGCTGATCAGGACAAGCTCGTCGTAGCCCTCAACCTCTTCGAAGGTCTTCTTGAGGTGCTCTTCCGGCTTGCCGTCGTAGCCAGCAAAGTGCTCGGCGTAGGACTTGATCACCCGGCGCGGCGTGTCGAGAAGGCCCTCGCGATCAGGGTCCTCGCCGATGTATCGGAGCAGGCCTCGGATGTACTCGCGGGCTTGCTCGTCGGTGGGTCGTTCGTTCGCCATGTGTCGCTCCTCCTGCTCTCGGTCCTGCGCTTAGCAAATAAACCGGTGTCTCGGAAAGGATGCATGCTGTAGCAGTGCGGATCGAAGCCGACTCGGGGCGGGTTCTTCAAGCGATCCGGGCAACTTCGCAGCGCGGTCGTTACGCGTCGGCGTTTCGGTCCTTGGCCGCCGTGCGTTGCGCGCGCTCGCGGGCACGGAGATGGATCAGAGGTCCAAGGACAAACACACCCGCGAGCGCGCCGGCGATGCCAGCCTCAATGTAAGGCGGCGCGCTCGTGACAGCGCTAACGTCCACCAAGCGAAGCGACGAGAGGTAGAGCGCCCCGACGCTCAACACGATGCCGACAAACCCCATGGCAAGGCACGTCATGACCAAGGTGGATGAGGCGCCTGCCGACGGCCTGACGACCTCGGCAGCGACGTGTTCTGCAGCCTGCGAACGCGCAAAGAGCCGGTACAAGAGTGCACCCGAGAGCCCGCCGATGCCGGCGCCGACCAAGATCCCTGGCATCGCCGCCATAACGCCGAGCACACCCGGAGAGGCCACGTGGTCGGCCAGGGCTTCGACGCCCGTGGCGTTTCCAACCACCAGGTAGCCCACGCCGGCGCCGATCAACGCGCAGACGAAGACAGTGACCACCTTCGCGACGGTCCAACCTGGGGATCTACTGGGGATAAGCAACCTCTCCAGCGAGACCAACCCTCGTCAGAAGACGAACATGCCTCGCAGCGCTCGAGTCATCGAGCACCTCGCTGCCGTCGACAACGATGGGAGGCTGCCCTCCGATCAGTTGGTGGGCTTCTTGTCGTTGTCTTGGTCTGGCGTACCAAAGTACTCGAGGTGCTGGATGTGGGCGTCGTCGACCGTGACGCGAACCCGCTTCTTACGGTCGAGCAGACCCTCGGCCAGGATGCGCATCTTCCCAACGCGGGCGCTGGTGTCGAGCGCGCCGTTGATGGCCTCGAAGTCGTCGAGCACGACGCCCGTGGCTGTCGTCTCGACCTGACCGCCGACCGTTCCTTTGGTGCTGACGTTGTCGACGCCGACCGTTCCGCGGGCAGCACCCGGGATATCCAGCGTGGTCTTGACGCCATTGAGCGACAGCTCCACTTCGGTCATCCGCAGCGACGCGTCGCTGATGATGCCTTCGCCGTCGTCAGCCTTGTCCGATGCGGGGCCCGGTCCCTGAATCTTGCTGTCGTTCATCGTGGTCTCGAGGAAGTCGCCCAGGTCGACCTGGTCGCCACCCAGCTTCTTCTTGAGCTGGCCCTTCACGATGCCGCCGACGCCGATGCCGGCGGCCTTGCCGCGCGTCGTTGCGCCGTCGATATTGACGACGCCGTTGGTGATTGGCAGCCGTACCCACAGGTTCTTCACGTTGGGACCCGGCGTGTTGAGCTCCGGCACCTTCACATCGACGTAGCCGCTGCTGATGCCCAGCTCGCCGAGCTCGACACCGTACTTCGAGCGAATCGCGTCCGCCTTGGCGTCGTAGGCTGCTTGGTCGGCGCGTACCTGGTCCTTCTTGCGGCGGCCCGCCAAGAACCCGGCGTCCTCGGGGCGCTGGCCAATCGGCTCGAAC
Organism: uncultured bacterium; assembly: GCA_938040325.1. GTDB lineage: Bacteria > Myxococcota_A > UBA9042 > PHBI01 > PHBI01 > CALHXW01. The sequence goes on from CALHXW010000175.1 coordinate 16,504, forward strand.
GCTGCCGCCTTGTCGCTGCCCTCGCCCTTCTCACCCGGAAGCAGTGTCGCCGTGACGTCGGCGTCAGCACGCACGTCACTGGCCCAAGCCCTGACGACGCCCTTGTCGTCGCCAACACGCAGCCGCGCACCCGCCTCGCCGATCCAAACGTCGCTGAGCTCGCCGCTGACAAGCCCAGCATCGCCGCCGATCGCATCGACTTTGGCACCACGGACGACGGTCTCAAGCTCGGAGTTGCCCTTGCCCTCCAGGCCGAGGTGGGCAATGTCGCCGCCGCGCACGTAAGCGGTCTTGCCATCAGCCGACACCAGCGCATTGACGCCCTGGAGCTGGGTGATCGTGACCGACGAGCCCGCCTTGGTGATGTCGTTGGCACTGAAGTTGCGGACGCTGACCTGGCCAACCTTCAGACCGGCTTCCAGGTCGAGCGACTTGCCGCCCATGCTGCCGCTGACGTTGCCCAGCTCGATGGCGTAGAGGTCGCCGGAGAGCCCGTTGGCGTCCTTCTTGATGGTCGACGCCTGACCCTGGCCGCCCAGCTGCAGGTACTCGATCATCGCGCGCTCGCTGTCGCCGCGCTTGAAGTAGAGTTTGTTGCCGCGCACTTGGCCGTAGCCTGCGCTGAACCCTTCGCCCTTGGTGGTCGAGAACATCCCGTCATCGACGGTGACCTGCCCGCCAAACTCCTTGCCGTCGACCTGACCTGCTGCGTCAACGCTGACCCTGCTGGCACCGGCCGTCACGGTCTTGTCGTTCTTGCCGACGCGGAAGCGCGCGTCGTTGGCGTTGACGTTGCCGTTGATGACCGACGAGGCACCGGTGGTGGCGTCTGTCTTGCTGACCTGGGCACCGCTGATGGCAAGGTCCTCAACCGAGCCGGACAGGGCCTGCTCGTCGTCGGTGAGGACCACGCCGCCGATGTTGACGGAGTCCAAGCCCGCGGACTTCGTGATGCCGTTGTTGGTCGACTCAAGCTTGGCGGACCGGGCGTGCACGCCACCCACATCGAGCCGTGCTTTGGTCTTGGTGGTGCCGTCAGCCTGCGTGAGGATACGGCGGTCAAGCGTCGCGTCGTCGAGGCCAAACTCGCCGGCGTTGAACTCGGTCTTTGTGCCGGTCATCCGGTCGTCGATGGACGTGTGAACGCCCTTGGCCGAGTAGTTGTCGACGTGCATGTTGGTGTGGCCGTCGGTCTGGGTCCAGTCGAAGCCCTTGAACGTGCCCTCGTCGAGGCCCGCCTTGAGGGTCCTGTCTTGGTCGGCACGCGACTCAACCTCAACATGTCCGCCGCGCAGCTGGCCGTCTTGGACGCCAAGGCTCAGTTCTTTGCCCTGCATCCCTAGCTGGATGCCATTGAGCTCGCCGTGGTCGGCACCGGCAGTGATCCGCTCCACGTCGCGGTGGCCGCTGGAGTAGGTACCGCCGTTGAACTCGGCGTGGCGTACGTTGGCGGCGACACGACCGTTCTGCTTTCCGCCCTGAACACCGACCAGCGAAGCGTTCTCCGCGGTGATGTGCTGCTGCTTGGCGCCTGAGCCGACCTTGGCGTCGAGGCCGGCAGCCGAGAGCTGTCCCGCACGTGCGGAGACGTTGCCATGCCGCATGCCGAAGCCGATGTCGCTGCCGTGCACCTTGTCAGCGGTGACGTCGTGGGCTGCGCCCTTGCTGCGAATGTCGTTGGCAGTGAGCGAGCCAAGGTTGCCGCTGACGGCCTTGCCGCCCGCGCCATCGTTGGCGATCGTGACCGAACCGTCGCCTGCCCGCACATAGCTCGCTTGGCTGCCCATCGCGTTGACGCCGGTGGCCGAGGCACTGCCAAAGCCAATGTCGGTGCGCCCGCCCCGGTGGCCAAGCGTCGCATCGCTGACGTTGACCGACTGAGCCGAGCCCTTGGGCGTTGCCACGCGCCGCGCGCTGACCGAGTCCACCGATGCCGCGATCGCTCGGTCGCCGAGCACGTCGTTGACCTGAGCGTTCACGCCGGCGACGTTGGCCGAGCCGACGCTCAGGTCGCCGCTCTTGACGCCACTGACGCTGGCGCTCTCCAAGCCAACGGTTGCACCGAGCTTGCGGCCGCGGATGTCGCCCTTGCCGACGTTGGTGACGCCGACGCCGAGGTTGTTGACCTGGGCGGCTTCGATCGAGAGGTCGCCTGCGCGAACGCGCTCGGCCTCCAAGCTTCCGACGTTGGCCGACACCGTCCCGCCGTTCTTGGACGCGTCGTAGCCGACCGACCCTGAGCCGGCGATGCGGCCTGCTGACATGTTGCCGTGCTGGGCGCCGCTGAGCTCGAAGTCAGTGACGCTGGCGTTGGCTTTGGCGATCCCGCCTAGGGGTCCGCCGGTTCCGAGCTTGGTGCCGTCGAGCTGGGCGCTGGCCTCGATCGCGCCAACCTTGAGGCGGTCGGCGCTGGTCTCGCCGCTGCGGAGGCCGTGGAGATCCACGCCGTCGACCCGCCCACCCAGGCTGTTGCCGTTCTTGTAGCCAGAGATGCCGGCGACGGAGCCGCTCGCGACGGAGGTCCCCTTCGCGTTGAGCCCTTCGAACGCGACACCTTCGACCCCAAGCCGGTGCTGGTCGCCCTTGCCCTCGTAGCCGATGGCCGCGATGGATGCGCTGTCGACCGAGGCACCGTGGGTGCTCGCACCGGTGACGGAGATGTCTTGAGCGCCGACAGAGGTGGTGCCGCCCTTGCGGCTCGCGGCGATGCGTCCGACCCGTGCCTGGTCGACCTTGACCTTGCCGTCGCCAATGTTGACGCCTTCGACCTCGGCGCTAGCGGAGGCTGTCACGTCCTGGCCGACGGTCGAGACCGACACGTTGCTGAGCTGGGCGCGAGCAACCTTGGCGCCTGCGACGTTGGCGTCATTGACCGTCAGCGAGTCGAGCGTGACGTCGCTGGTCGGAATCGTGAGCTCTGAGCGCAGCTCGCGCAGCTCGACCTGGGCGGCTGGCGAGAGCTCGCCGGCCTGCTCCTGAGCACTGAGCTCCGCGTAGCGCGGACGCAATGCGGCCACCCGAGCGAGGGTCTTCTTTAGCTCGGCCTGCTCGGCGCGGTCGGCATCCGTGAGGCTGGCCTTGTTGGCAAGCTCGTTGAGACGCGACTGAGCCAGCACACCCTTGTCGGTGCTGCCAACGCGGACGTTGAGGCCCTTGAGGGTCACGCTGCCGACACGGTCGCCGGCCGACGAGGACATCTCGGAGAGCGAGAGACCGCCGACGGCCACGGTCGCCGTGACGTTGCCGCGGAAGGCGTTGCTGAGCTTCTCGGCGACGACCGCCGGATCGGGCTCGCCGCCCCGGATGGTCTCACTCAGCTCAACCATGGTGCCGGAGAGATCCTGAACCATCGAGGACACGTGGGCGAACGAGCGGCGCGCGTGGACCATCAGGCCCTTCTTCGCGTCAGGCTCGACACCCTCCATCTGCTCGGCGCGGACGTGGATCGCCTCAGCACGCAGCTCGCCGAGGCGCTTCATGTCGACTTCGCTGATCAGCATCAGGTCGCTGGCGAGGATCTCGCCGATGCTGATGTCGATGTAGCTCGAGGCGTCAGCGGCCGTGGGGTACTTGCTGATGAACGTGCCGGCTTTGATCTGGACCGGGCCCGTCTGGAGCTTGGTCGTGCCCGAGAAGCGTGCGATGCCGTCGAGCTTCAGCGATCCGAGATCGCCACGGTAGATGCCGTTCTTCTTGTCGGCGTCGAGCTCGAGCTCGTTTTCGCCCTTCTCCTTCGTGTTGGCCACGTCCATGCCGGCCAGATCGCCACCCAGGGCGTCCTCGGCAGCGTCCATGTCGAGGGTTCCACCCATGAGATCGAAGGCCGCGTGTGCGCCTCCACCGACCTGCTTGAGTCCGCCACCGATCTTCTGCCCGAGCGACTTCTCTTTGAACGCCGCGAACTTCTCTGGGTCGCGCTCGCCACCGGCGCGGGCCAGGCCGAACTTCTCGTACAGACCGTTGAAGCGCTCGTCGGTGTCAAAGCCCAGGTCCTGCAGCTCTTGCTCGATGTAGTCGGCCTCGTCGGCGGCAACGAACATCGCGACGGCACCCTCAACGCGGGCGGGCTCCCAGCTTGCCGCATTCGCTTCGAAGTCCGCCTTCATCGCGGCGACTTGCTCGGCGTTGTCGTAGAAGTTGGCGGTCTGCTGGCTCGCGTCCTCGCCATCGAGGTTGCTCGTCATCTTGTTCCACCACGCGCCGCCGTCGATCTGACGGAACTTATCGCGGGTGGCAGGCGGCATCGACTTGGCGATGGCGAAGGCGAGACGTGCCTCCTCGTCGCTGACGCTGCCCAAGAAGCTGGGGTTGAGCATCTCCTCGACGAGCTCCAGGTTCTTGCTCGGGTCGCGGAGCTTGAGAATCGTCATGAACGCTTTGGCGGTCGCACCGTTCCAACGGTCGTTGGGCGCGACGTTGTCGACGAGGCGCTCGACGAAGGGGCCCTTGGCCTCGAGCTGGAAGATCAGCGCCTCAATGTTGGCAGGGCTGCCGGCGTTGCTCAGGATGGTCAGCGCCTGACGCGCCTCCTTGTCCGAGATCTTCCAGTCCAGCGCGCCGTAGCTCAGCAGGTCTTCGATCGACTCGAGCTGCTTGCCCAAGCCTTGGTCTTTGACGTGCTGAGCCGATCCGGCCTTGGCGGCCTGACGACGTGCTTTCTCGCCGGCGTGGGCGTCACGTGCCCCGCTGTTGGCGGTGGTGGCGGCACTCAGCTGAGTCTGCAGCGTGTGCCCCTGCGGGATGGCCGCCTGCCAGGCGGTGATGCCGCTCTCGTCGTGCTTGGTGTGGCGCTCGAGCTCGCCCATGCCGACGTTCTCAAGCACCTCGACGATCTCGTCGTCGTGCTGACCGGCCTCTAGCCCGACCTCAGCCGGGGTCTTGTAGATCAGGTCCTGGAAGTAGCCCTTGTCGCCCTCGACGGACTTTGCCGTGACGTACGCCGGGGATCGTCGAGTCGCCTTGGGCACCTCGGAGATCAGCTTTCCGAAGGCATCGGGATCGTTCTTCTTGAGCTCTTCGAGCACGATCTTTCGCTCGGCGAACGACTGCCCCTGCAGGATCGCCAGGGCTTGGTTGGCCTCCTTGTCGGTGACCGCCCAGTCTTTCCAGCTGGTTCCCAGGAGCTCTTGGAGCTGCGCGTAGTCATCGCCGTGGTCGGCCATGACTTTCTGCCGGTCGGGGCGAAGTGCCTCGGCCTGCGCGTCATAGCCTTCGCGTCCGGCCGTCAGGCCACGCGTGGCGTTGCGCTCGCCGTCCCCCTTGGGCTTGGCGTCTTGCTTGCTCGCGGGCTTACGGCCCACCTTTGCAGATTCACTCTTGGCAACCAATGTGAACTCTCCCGGACCGACCGTCAGACACTACCTTTAGAGGGGACCGGTGGAAAGCTTTAGTCGGGCGGTCGAGAAATCGCGAGACGGCGTCGCACCGACCCGTGTGCCCGCGCGGCAAGCAATGCCGGTAATGACGCCGTGCGTCATCGGTCGGCGGACGCGACAGTGGCGACGTCCTCCGCCCTTTCGACTCGTGGTCTGCACCGCGATCGCACACGACACGGGCTCGGACCGTGATCCGGCGCTAAAACCGGAAATGACCGGCCGCGGTACCTCGTTGCCTCGACTTGGCCGATCGCGCTAAGCACTGGCCATGGCGCAACCGCGACTCTCACCGACCCACGACCGAGCCTCACCCCGATGGCCGGTGCTCGCGATCATCGCCGCCCTGGCGTTCGGCGCCTGCGGGACCTCAGGCAAGCGGGTGACGGTCGTCAGCTACAACACACTCCTGCGCGGCGGCGGTCCGGCGTGGGACCAGGACGATGCGTGTCGAGCGCTAGCCATCGGCGACCGGCTCGCTGCGTCGAGCTTCGACATCGTCGCGCTCCAAGAAGCATGGGACGACGACGTCGACGAGCTGCTCGGCAAGGCCGGCGCCCGGTTCCCTTATGTGGCGTCCGCAGAAGCCCTCGATGGGTCGTCCGGGCTTGTGATTCTCAGCCGGTTCCCGCTCATCGACATTCGTGCCGAGCCCTACGAGGCCTACTACGGCGACGAGACCTGGGTGAGCTTTAGCGTGCGCAAGGGGTGGCTGCAGGCGACGGCGGTCTTGCCGAGTGGCGAGCGACTCGTTGTCATCAACACTCACCTCGATGCCGGCGACTCGGGCGGCAGCCGGCGAGCACGGCGCGCGCAGCTTCGCGAGCTTGCGACGGCGGCGGCCGCTTCGGCGGAACCTACGCTCCTGGTCGGCGACTTCAACGTGGATGGGTTCGGGCAAACCTCTCAAGCGGCTGAGCCGCTCTCGCGCGTCGCCAAGACGCTTGGTGCAGCTTGCGGCGCGCGCGACGGCTGCACGGTCCACGACGCGTTCGCGCAGGCTCATCCGAACGCAGCCGGCCACCTCAGCGCCAACACGGTCAACTGCGCAAGCACGGACCTCGATGAGTGCGAGCGCACCGACGACATCCGCCACGCGCGCGCTCGACAGCGGCTCGACTACATCTGGGTTGTGGCCGGGCGAACCGATGACGGCCACCGCAGCGTCGAGCTAGCGGGTCGCGCGATCGGCACAGAGCCTTGGCAGCACACGCCAACGGACAGCTGTCCCGTCGAGTACCTCTCCGACCACAAGCTCTTAATCGGCGAGTTCATCGTGCGCCAACAGTAGTCGGCGTCAGGCGGTCTTGAGTTGTTTGGGCGCGAGTTGACGTCGCGCGAGGGCGTCGGCAAGGGCCCTCGTAAGCGTCACGCAGACGCACACGCGTCGCCCATGCCCATACCCGGCACCCCTACCCGGTGTCCGAACCGGGCACATGGCTAATAGAACAGACCGGGGACATGGGTAACGGGCTCAGCTCTGCTGGGTGCTGGGTGCTGGGTGGTGGGTGCTGGGTAGGCGTAGGGGTGCTAGGTAGGCGTAAGGGTCCGCGCAGGCGTGGGCGTGGGCGTGGGCGTGGGCGCGGGCGGAAGCGTGGGCGTAGGCGTGAACGTGGGCGTAGGCGTGAGCGAGAGCCTAGCGTCCTCGCGTGAGGGCATCGACCGCTTGGCGGGTCTGGTCGAGCATGTCGAAGGGATGGAGCAGCGAGAGCGGTTGACCAAGGTCGGGCATGAGGCCCGGATCGAGGTCCTCGTAGGTGCCTTTGGCCCACTTGAGCAGCTCGACGGGCTGGTCGCGCAGCGGCGCTAGGATCTTGAGGCTGTCGTGGTCGTGTGCCCGTTGCGGGTCGGCCCCTGTGTCGAGTGTGTCGCGGTGAAGCGCCTCGCGAGCGGCCGCCAGGAACACAATGTCGCGTGGGATGGGCGTCGCGCGCAGCGATGGCGCGACGTCGAGCCTGTCGTGGACGTCGACGATCCGGTCGATGATGGCCACCCCGACCATCATGTCAGCAAGCGAGCGCCCTTCGACCCACAGCCGCTCGGCCAGGTAGACGATGTCGTCGAGACGCTCGCGGTCTTGGCCGACAATGGCTGAGGCGAGCGCTGTCTCGCTGAACTTCAAGAGCGCCGCGAGACGCTTCAGGCGCTGCGCGTTGTCGACGTCCTGCGGCAGTGAGCCACGCGCTTTGCGCCACTGGCGAAACGCCGAGAACGCCGCTTGTCGCGGGGCGGTTGCGCCGGCGGCGTAGGCGAGACGCTCAACAGCCTTCGTGAGGTTGTCGGACAGACCCGGAGCCTTCTGGTGCGCGCCCCATACCTGGACCTGACGCCAGCGAGCGCTGTCCCGTGGCGTCGGCGTGTGGCCCTCACTCCGACATCCCCAAGCGAGTCCGACGACAGCGAACGCCACGATGAGTCGCGCTTGCGCGAGCCGAGGAGCTGCTCCTGTCACGGCGAGGCTTTGATACGGCCGCCGGCGCAGGTAGGCCACGCCGCTGCCTGTGGATTGCACGCCCGGCCGCCGCTCTCCCAGCAATCGACCGCGACTGGCCGGCCGTCGCCGATTCCATGCGGATCGACGCACCGATGACCGACTGGAAAGCAGACATTGCGCTCCCCAACGGCCTTGCAGACCTCGGCCGGCGTCGCTTCGGGCTCAGCAGGCTCCGTCGAGCTGCAGCCAGCAATGGCAACGCAAGCAAACACGCGTATGAATCGGAACATCGGTGCATCCTTAGCAGGGTCCATGGGCGCGCAGAATGTAGCAGGCAAGATCGAATGCGACACGCGCTGATGCCGGAGCAGAGCAGAACGACGGCGCCTGTGTCGCCCGTTGCCATGCACGGCAACCAGATGCACGCCGTCTGAGGCACTTCGTGCTACAAGACGTGGCATCTAACCACACGCACATCCACCCAGCGCCGAGGTGCTCGATGACCCACCATGACTTGCTGACACGTTCTCGCCGACTGGCCCTAGCGCTCATGACCGGAGGGCTGGTTCTGGCCACTGGCTGCGGTGACGAAGATGCGGTGGATGGCACCAACGATGACGCCGCGACCGACACGCTCACTGGCGACGACACCGCTGGAGACGACACCGCTGGCAGCGACACCCTGGTTGGCGACGACACGGCGGCTCTGGGCGACACGGCGATAAGTGAGGACACCGCCGGTACCGACGACACAGCGACCGCAGCCGACACGAACGTGACAGGCCCGCCGGTCGGCAACCCAGCGGGAACGCCTGTCCGCTTTGAGATCCCTGCGTTCACCGTCGCACCGGGCACCGAGCGCCAAGTCTGCCGAACGCTCAACCTTAGCGAAGACCAGGCGATGGACTTGGTCCGCATCCACTCTTCCATGGTTGGAAAGTCCCACCACTTCAACCTCTACAAGGTCATTGACGACCGCAAGTTCGACCCCGTCACGGACGCCGAGTTCGAGGTCCACGACTGCGCGCCGGCCGACGAGCAGCTCTCGGGGGATGCGGCCTACATCTTCGGCTCGGCCACACCGGAGCGCACCTTTGAGACGCCGCTAAACGTCGCGTTCCACCTCGAGCCAGGTCAGCGGCTGATCCTCGAGCAGCACGTCATCAACTTCACGACCGAACCCGTCGAGGGCGGCGTGACGGTCGACCTCTTCCCTGCGGCGCCCGAGGCGACCATCGAGCACCACGCCGACATCATCTGGTTTGCCAACTGGGGCTTTCTACTGCCCCCAGGCGAGACCAGCGACACCGCGTCGTGCAGCGTGCCCTACGACGTCGAGGTCTTTGGGCTCATGAGCCACTTCCACGAGCTCGGCACCAACTTCACCATCGACACCGTCACGGGCGGGCAGATGACCGAGGTCTACCAAGACGACGACTGGGCGCACCCCACCTATCAGGAGTTCTCACCCCCGCTGTCGCTCAAGGCTGGCGACAGCCTGCGCTGGACCTGCACGTGGAACAACACTCGCGGGACCACCGTCGGGCCAGGCCAGAACTCGACCGACGAGATGTGCATCACGTTTGCGGCGGCCTACCCAAAGAATCAGCTGAGCGGTGCGCCGATCCAGTGCAACACGTTCTTCTAGCAGCGGCCACGCGAAGAGGGAGTCCACCGGCGGCCGGTGAACGAGGAGCAACGACGGTGACCACGTAAGTCCGGCAAGAGCGCGCCGCCAACGAAAACAGCCCCTGAGCCTTGGATAGGCCCAGGGGCTCGTGCCGAGCATTACAGCCCGCGCAGGGCGCGAACCGATGGAAGAACACTCGGAACGTTAGGCGGCCATAGAGCCTGTCATCGCGAGGCGCTCTGCCGTCGCTCCGCGGCTCGCAGGGGACCGATCCGTCTCCAAATCACTTGCTGTCACGCTCTATGCCGCAAGCGTCGTGCTCGAGACCACGCCACGGGGTGCGGGTCGAGCGATGGACCTCGAGTCGACGCTTCACTAGGGGATACGCAGGCGCGGCCTACAACCCATCACACGCAGCGAAAAAAAGTGGCTCGCGACCGTCCAAGACGTTGCCTTGACAAGGGATTGCCAGAACAGGTTTGGCGTCACCGAGCGACGCTGGTAGGTTCCGCCCACACGAAGGGGACTGACCATGCGGCGCGTACAACTCACACTCTTGCTGGGCCTCAGCCTAGCGCTTGTCGCCACAGGCTGCGGCGACGACGACACCAACCCGACGGACACCGACGTCGCGGTAGACGGCGACACCGGCGACCCGGACGTGGAAGGCGACGCCGGCACCGACACGACCGGTGGCGACTCCGACCAAGCGGCGATCTTGAGCGTCGACGAGACCGAAGCGTGGGAGCTCGACGGTCTCAGCGCCCCTGTCCACGTCGTGCGCGTCGAGGGCAGCATTCCCCACATCTACGCTGAAAACCGCGACGACCTGGGGCGAGCGCTTGGGTTTACCGTGGCGCGCGACCGCTACCTGATCATGGACCTACAGCGTCGGCTCGGGCTCGGCACGCTCTCGTCGCTGCTCGGGCAGCAAGCGCTGCCCAACGACATGGAGAACACCTACATCGGCATGCGAGCCGTGTCCGCCAAGGTGCTCGAGAGCCTGACCGCCGAGCACCAGAGCTACCTCGATGCCTTTGCGGGCGGCGTCAACGCCTACATCGCACAGGTCGCTGAAGGCAACCTGCCACCACCGAGCGAGCTGTCGATCTTCGCGCCCGCGCTCGGCTTCTCAAAGCCCAGCGACATGATGGCGCCCTTCGATCGCGCGTCGGTCGCCGCGATGGTCGCCGTCATCATGTACGAGACCAACTTTGGCACCAGCGATCCAGGCCGCGCGCAGCGTGCGCTTCAGCTGCCGACCCTCTTCGACAGCATGGACGATGCGGACGCCACGAAGGCCCTGCGGAAGGCCGGCACGCTTGAGATCTGGAACGACCTGACCCCGACGTTCCCGGTCGCCTCTGCGCCCACCGACGGCGTGACCACCAACAGTGGCGCTCTCTCAGCGGGCGACAGCTCGAAACCTGGCCGCGCTGCGACGATCTCGCGCAAGGCGCTTGAGCGTACGACCCACCACCTCGACCGACTTGAGCGCCGTTTCATCCGAGACAAAGAAGAGGGCTTCGGAAGCAACGCCTGGGCCGTGGGCTCGGAAGGTACTGCGAACGGTGCAGCCCTGGTCGCAGGCGACGGTCACCTGCAGCTGTCGATGCCCGCACTCTTCTGGCAGGTCGGCATGAACACGAAGGTGTTCGGCGACGGCGACCTGCACCAGACCGGCATGCTCCTGACCGCGCTGCCGCTGCTCGCGGTCGGCACCAACGGCAAGGTGGCCTGGAGCCAGGTCAACCCGGTCTCCGACACCACCGACTGGTACGCCGAAGAGCTCCAGCTCGACGCCGACGGCGCGCCGATGGCGACCAAGTTCGATGGCGAGTGGGTCGCCGTGGTTGCCCACGACGAGGAATACGACGTCGCGAACGTGCCGCTGCTGGGCTCGGTCGGCCGCACGGAGACCCACACCCGCTACGTCACCAACGACGGCCGCTGGATCTTTTCCTACGAGGGCGAGGTCGTCGATGCCGACTACACGGCCGCGGCCGGTGAGACCGTGCTCAACGTCATGGGCGATCTGATCGTGCCCAAAGACATGGACGGCGACGGGATCATCTCCGCGGTGAGCTTCGACTGGACGGGCTTTGAAGGAGCGGGCTACGTCGCTGCTCTCGACGGATTCGGCCAGGCGGAGACTGTCGAAGAGATGGCCGACCTCCACCGCGGTCAGGTCGGCGGCGGGCTCTACACGGCCGCGGCGGACTCCACTGGCAGCGTGCTCTTTGCAAGCTTTCAGGGACAGCCTTGCCGCAAGTACCTCGACACCGATGCCAGCGGCGCGTGGACCGCAGGTAGCGACCCGACGATGGTGCTCGACGGCACGCGCTACGCCGGGTTCGAGATTCCGCTCGACGACAACAACCTCGCGGACGGTAGCGTCACCGACGACCCGTACCGCTGCGTCGTGCCGCTCTCTGGCTGGCCATCGGCCATCGACCCTGCGACCCACTTCGTGTCGACCGCCAACAACCAGCCCGGCCCTGTGACCAATGACGGCACGTTCGCTGGTGACCCGTGGTACCTCGGCGGGCCATGGGCTGCGTTCCGTGCCGACACGATCGAGCGCGAGCTGGAGGCCGCCGTGGCCGACAAGAGCGCAAGCATCGAGCGGATGGCCGAGATCCAGGCGAACGCCGAGTCGCGCTTGGGTGAGCTCTTCATCGACGACATGCTGGCGGCCCTCGCCAACGCACGCGATGCTGCCAGCGGAAGCCCAGCGGCGGGCAGCAGCGAGGAGCGACAAGGTGCGGTGTACGCGGCACGCGCTGCCCAGTTCGACGCCGTCGAGACGCGCCTCAAGGACTGGCGCGACGGCAACTTCCAGACCCCGTCGGGCGTCGAGACGTTCTACCACTCACCCATCGCCGTCGACCGCGACAACGCGGTCGCGACGATGATCTTCAACGCCTGGCTGCCACGCGTGGTCTCTGGCGTGTTCAACGACGAGGGCATGGACGCGGTCTTCCGCTTCAGCGGAAGCCGGATGCGCGTGCGCTGGCTGCGCTGGATGCTCGACGGGCGCGGCGCCAACAACCCCGCGGGACATGCCTGCTGGTACAGCGTCACCCAAGAGTGCGCCTACTTCGACCGCCTCGACACAGCCGAGCTCGAGACCGCCGACGAGATCATCGTGACAGCGCTGAGCAACGCCCTGGCCTTCCTGGAAGGACCGACCGATGCCGGTGGCCAGAGCGGCGGCTTCAACACCACCGACATGGACCAGTGGCTGTGGGGACTCCGCCACCAGGCGCGCTTCGAGTCGCTGCTGTCGACGTTCTTGGGCGATGATCCGACCTTCGGCATCCTCGTCAAGCAGTTCTCGCTGACAACCGATGCGCTCGACCTGGCCGAGTCCATCCCCGAGGGCGACCCTCGCCGCGCGCTCGACTGGTTCCCGCGTGGAGGCGACAACTGGGGCGTGGACGCGGGCAACCCGGGCTTCTCGGGCACGCGCTTTACCCACGGCAGCGGTCCCGTGATGCGCATGGTGATCGAGCTCAACGGCGAGCGCGTCAGCGGCCAGAACATCATCCCGGGCGGACAGTCAGCTCTGACCACGTCGGAGTTCCACAACGACCAGGCACAGCGCTGGCTCGGCAACGAGACCTACCCCTTCCGGTTCCACATCGACCAGGTTGTTGAGGGCGCGGTTGGGCGCGAGGTCTTGTCGCCACCGGCCGAGTAGCGACCGACCAAGCAGAGTTGCCAAGAGGCCAGGCCGGCAGCGGTCTGGCCTTTTTCAGGTTCCACTGACGCCGAGGGGCTAAAGCATGAGCGAGCGCATCAACCCACACGGACAACCCGTCGGCCCGCCGGTCGCCGACTGGCAAGGCGCGCGCTGGCCCGCCAGCGACCTGCTCGAGGGCCGCTGGTGCCGCGTCGAGGCGCTCGAGATCGAGCGTCATCAGGCAGACCTCTATGGCGCCTTTGCCGCCACCAACGGTGACACGAGCTGGACATACCTCTCGTACGGACCTTTCGCGTCACACGAGGCGTTCGCCACCTGGCTGAGAGCGGCGCACGCAGTCCCGACGACCTGTTTTTACGCGATCATCGATGCCATCAGCGGGCGGGCGGTTGGGCTGGCGAGCTACCTGCGCGTTGCACCGCAGGCCGGCTCGGTCGAGGTCGGGCACGTGCACTTCTCGGACGCGCTCAAGGGCACGCCGGCGGCCACCGAGGCGATGTATCTCATGATGCGCGAGGCGTTTCAGCTGGGCTTTCGGCGCTACGAGTGGAAGTGCGACGCGTTGAATGCCCCGTCGCGACGCGCAGCGGCCCGGCTAGGCTTTCGCTTTGAGGGGGTCTTCCGCCAGGCGCTCGTCTACAAGGGACGCAACCGAGACACTGCCTGGCTGTCGATCGTCGACGGCGAGTGGCCGGCCATACGCAGCGCTCTCGAGCGCTGGCTAGACGCTACCAACTTCGATGCCGACGGACAGCAGCGCGTGCGGCTCAGCGATCTGACGCGCGCACTGTCGGCGTGAGCGCGTCGCGTGAGAGAGGCCATCGGCACGACACGAGCGATGGTGCACAGGGGCGGAGTCGCGTCGGCCGGGTGGGCGTCTCGACGAACTTTTTTCGCGCATGCTGATGGTGTTTGCCGCATAAGGGCGTCTCTAAAGTGAGTCCACTGGCTGCCTACAACCACGAGGAGACGCAACCGATGAACACCCTCACACGCAACCTTATCCTGATCGCTGCTGGCCTCGCCATGAGCGCCCCGACCAGCGCTCTCGCACAGGCTCCGTCGGGCGTGTGGGTCAGCGCGACCGCCGGCCGCGCTGCACCCTCGAAGCTTCTCGCGGGCGGCACCGAGAACGGCAAGCCCCTCTACATCTGCCGCGGCAACCACGCTGGTGGCGTCCACCCCGGCAAGCTCGTGAAGGGAAACTGCAACATTGGCTACGGCGGCAAAGAGCTGCACCTCAAGAACTTCACGCTGCTGACCAAAAACGCCAACTACCGCTGGGTCAACGCGAGCACGCGCCTGCCTGCGAACACCGTTTACGGCGGCAAGGAAGCCAAGCGCCCGCTCGCTGTTTGCCGCGCCAAGTTCAAGGGCGGCACCCACCCCGGCAAGGTCGTTCGTAGCCAGTGCAACATCGGCTACGGCGGCAAAGAGTACACGCTCAAGCCGTTCCAGGTGCTGACGTTCGTCAAGCCGACGATCGCCCCGAAGACGCCGCCCAAGGTGGGTCGCAGCATCCCGCAGCTTCGCCCCGTGAAGCCACGCCCGGCTCCGATCCCGCTCATCAAGGCACCTGTTGCCAAGCTCGACTGGGTGTCGACGACCGCCGGCAAGCGCGTCGACAACGTCCTCGCCGGCGGCCGTGAAGCCAACGGGACGGCACTGCCCGTCTGCATGGCGCGCCACGCGAACGGCCTGCACCCCGGCAAGGTCGTCAAAGGCAACTGCAACATCGGCTATGGTGGCAAGGAGCTCTACAAGAAGAGCTACCGCGTCCTGGTCGGCACCAAGGCGCAAGTTCAGTGGAAGCCCGCAACGTTCCGCGGCAAGTACATCTCGGGAGGCTACGAGGGCAAGGACTCGCGGCTCGTGTGCCGCGCCAAGTACAAGGGTGGTGTCCACCCCGGCAAGCTCGTCAACCGCAAGTGCAACATCGGCTGGGGCGGCAAGGAGATCGTGCTCGGCGACTACGAGCTGCTCTTCCTGAAGTAGGCAATCGCCGCACCCGCCAAGTCCACGGGCCCCAAGCTGCAGCGCAGCTTGGGGCTTCGTCGTATGCCCCAACCCCGGACCGTCCGGAGCTCATGGCCTTTGTCGCCGCCGCGGCTGCCGGTCGCACGGGCGCAGTCCCTGAGTGTTGTCGAGGTCGACAGGTGCTGCGCCCCTGGGACCCGCGTTGAGCGCGTCACGCGCGTCATCATGAACTGCATTTCCCGGCGGCGCTGCTAGAGCTAGAGGCGCGCGATCACGACGCCGATCAGGTGATGGCGCGGCAAGGGCCCGAAGGTTCGGCTGTCGGTACCTTCTGCAGGGTCGTCGCTGGCGAGCTCGACGTGGCTGTCGGTCATGGCGCTGACCCGCTTGATGAGCACGACGTCGGACGTGTACGGGTGGCCCGCGACCACGATGTCGCCGACGCGAGGCTGGCGCTTGGGTGCGACGAAGACATCGTCTCCAGGCGCAAGCGTTGGCTGCATGCTCAGGCCAGATACACGAAACCTCCGGTAGCGCCGCAGCAGCCACCGGAGGATCACCCCAACGCTTGGTGTTGGGAGGGGACGCGCGCCACTCACGCCGAGTGCTTCCGACAAGCCCGGGCGCGCGAACGTGGGCGGCGCGAGTCCATCAACCGCCAGCGAGGACCCAGTCGACCTTACGGCCCTTCACGGACCAGAAGATGTTGTGGATCTCTTCGATGGCTTCCATCAGCTCGTCGGCGTGAACCGGGCTGACCTCGACCTTGCAGGCCGAGCAGAGCTTGGTGGCCTTCCAGAAGATGTCGTGGAGGTTCGGGTGGGCGGCCAGGTGCTGCGGCTTAAAGAAGTCCGTCCAAAGCACGAGCAGCTGCTCTTTCGCCTTATGAGCTTCCTCTTCCTTGATGGCCACGTAGCGCGTGAGCGAGTTGAGGTAGTGCGCCATTGCCTTGCCATCGCTCGCGTCGGGCGGGGTGAGCGCCACGATCTTTTTGGTCATCGACCGAACGGCCTCGGCCGCGATGCGAGCGGAAGCGGGGTCGTAGATGCCGCAGGGACCGTCGCAGTGTGCTTCGGCGACAGGGGCAGGAGCGGCGCTGTCGAGCGCGTTAAGTAGTGACTTGAGCATGTCCAGCCTCCTAGTTGTTGGTGGTGCGTTTGAAGTAGGTAAAGGCGCCGATCGCGGCGACCGCTACGGCGGCAACGATGACCCACTCGCCATGGGCGTGTGCGACGTCAGCGCCGTGGCCCGGGTGGGCGTAAGCGGCGGTAGGCAGGAGGGCGGCCGCAGCAGCGACGCGCGCGATGATTCCCCGAAGGCTCTGCATAAGCGAATCTTTCTCGTGTGTTAGAGTCTAGGTTGGACCGGTGTGGTCGGCACGTTCACGCGACTAGCCAGTCTCGACCAGCGCGGCGCCGGCGCATGAGACCAAGCGCTCACCAAGGCGTCAACCCGACGCTGACCCGGCGTTGAACCGTGGACACCCACAGCCGCGCTGCCGGGCGCGTCTCGCGCGGCCTACGTCGTGACGCTGACGTTGTGATAGGGGTGTGGCGTGCAATCTCCTGGCTCAGAGGCTCCCGCGCGCGATCGCCGACCCAGCAACGGCAGCGACCCGATCGGCGGCATGCCGCTTGAGGGTGGCGACCTCACGGTCGGGCGGCGGCTCGTGCTCGCGCTGATGACTCCGCTGACCCTCGTTGCGTTTGCGGTGACTTGGTTCATGTGCGCTCTCGATCGCGGCTTTGGCTTTCCAATGCCCTTCCCGCGTTCGCTGGCCGAGCTGCGAGCACAGCAGGACTGGTGTGTCGCGAAGCTCCAGGCCGCTGGCGTCGTGCCAGCCGAGGCGGAGATCACCGGCTACGAGGTGGTCCCGATGCAGGCGGCGTTTCGCTCGCGCATCGGCCGGGTCACGGTCCGCTGGCGCCTCGAGCAAAGGACCGGCGAGCTGTCGTGCGTCGCGAAGCTCGATCCGAGCGCAGGCACCTCGGTCAATCGCGCGGTCTACGTGCTTCAGCGAAACCACGTCAACGAGGTCAACAGCTACGTCCAGCTAGGCCTCGGCCCTGAGTGCTACTACGGGCGCTGTGGTCGCGCGAGCGGCCGGATGCTCTTGCTGCTGGCCGACCACAGCAACGACCGGCAGCACGATGAGCGCGCTGGCTGCCCGCTCGAAGACGCTCGGCAGGCCGTCACCGCGCTGGCAGAGCTCCACCGCGAGCACTGGGGCATGAAGGCGCGTGCGTGGCCCACAGGGATCCCACCAGCGGCGGTCGACTTCTTTACGATGTTTGCCACCGGCAAAGAGCGCGCAGCGGCACGTCGCCTCTGTCGCGCGACGTGGCGCCAGTGCAACAGGCCGCAGACGCTGCTCCACGGCGACGCGCGCGTCGGCAACATCTTCTTCGCACGCAGCGCACTGCTCTTTGACTGGCAGGCGACGCGTCTCGGGTTGGCCGCGTTCGACGTCGCCTACTTTCTAACGCTCAGCCTGACGACCCAGGACCTGCTGCGCCACGAGGCTGAGCTGGTGGACCTCTACCACGCGACGCTCACGGCCGATGGCGTGGACTATCCGCGCGAGATGCTCAATACCGATCTCTTGGACGCGCTGATGCTGGTCGCGGGGCTGCTCTTTCTTCCGTTCTTGAGCGGCGAGATCAGCGTCGACGACGAGACACGCGAAGACGTCGTAGAGGGCGGCGTGGTCTGGACCCGGCGCTTCGTCGCGCGAGCGGCGCGAGTCCCAGACGCCGCGCTCCAAGCGCGCTACGGCATCACCCATGAAGCCCTCATGGAGATCTTGCGTCAGAGCCTCACCAAGCCGCCCGCGCTCAATCCGGGCGCTTGGTTTGTGGCCGACGAGGTCCAAAAGCTCGGCGGTGCCGATGCGTTCATCGCGGACGCGGTGGCGAGCTGTCGCTCAGCAGAGGCGGCTGGCTAAGACAGGGGCCTGCTGGGCGCTTGGCTTAGGGCGGGGTTCCGAACGTGGTCACGACCTCAAAGGCGGGGCCGCAGCCGGTGTAGTTGTTGGCGACAGTGCCCGTTGGCGCGTTGGGCTTGGCGTCGTAGATGCGCCCGATGTTGCGGCCGTTGTTCGCGCACGAGAAGCGGAACAAGGGGTCGCCAGGGCCCGGCTGCTGCCATTCGACGACGAGGCGCTTACCGGCGGCGGGGTCGACGTAGAAGGGTGGGTCGACCGGCAGGATCAGGTCGTCGAAGAGCAGTGCGTTGTTCGACGGGCTAGGTGGAATGGTCAGCGGACCGTCGTGGATGACGCGCGGGAGCGTCTCGACGTTGTCTGCAAAGACCTCTGAAGTGTCGACGGGGCCAATGGCGAGGGAGATGCGGACACTCCCGTAGCTGGGCGAGCTATCGTTGGGTTCGGAAGGCGCGCGCCGGAAGCGAATCTCGCTGATGGTGAAGGGAACGGAGCCGAGCTCCGAGCCGAGGGCCAAGTTCTGCAGGGTCGTTCGGCTGTTGCCGACAGACGTCCAGGCGAGCGAGTTCACCCCGTCGGCCGCGCGTGGGCTGACGAGCGTGTCTGGCGGGGTCTCGCAGCGGGCGCCGGTGAAGCCATGCGGGCACTCGCACACAATGCCGGTCTCGCCCGATGAGCAGGTACCGCCCCACTGGCAGGGATTGGGGTCGCACGGGTCGTCGACCTCGTCACAGAGCTCGCCTGTCCAGCCCGGGAAGCACTTGCACTGGAAGTCGCCGAGGAGGTTGATGCAGTTGCCGTTAGCGCAGGGGGACTCTTCGCACTCGTCGATGTCGGTGTCGCAGACGGGCCCGGTCCAGCCGGCATCGCAGGTGCAGGTGTAGCCACCGGGCGTGTTGTTGCAGGTGCCGTTGTCGCAGCCGTTGAGGGAGGGGTCAGAGCACTCGTCGAGGTCGTCGTTGCAGAGTGGACCGGTCCAGCCGGTGTCACACGAGCAGGTGTAGCCGCCGAGCGTGTTGCTGCACGTGCCGTTGACGCAGCCGTTGAGTGCGGGGTCGGAGCACTCGTCGAGGTCGGTGTCGCAGACGGGGCCGGTCCAGCCAGGCGCGCAATCGCACGCAAAGCCGCCGGGGGTGTTGGTGCAGCTGCCGTTGGTGCAGGGGGCGTCGTTGCACTCGTTGACGTCGACGTTGCAGAGCACCCCGGTCCAGCCAGGGTCGCAGTCGCAGTCGAAGGTACCGTCGGCGTTGATGCAGGTGCCGTTGGCACAGGGCGTGCCCTGCTGGCACTCGTTGACGTCGGTGTCGCAGGTGAGGCCGGTCCAGCCGGTGTCGCAGTCGCAGTCGAAGCTGCCCGGGGTGTTGGTGCAGCTGCCGTTGAGGCAGGGAGCGTCGGCGCACTCGTTGAGATCGACGCTGCAGTCGAGCCCGGTCCAGCCGTCAAAGCAGGTGCAGCCGTAGCTTCCGACGACGTTCTCGCACGTGCCGTTGTTGCAGGGCTCGTCGAGGCACTCGTCAACGTCGATGTCGCAGTTGGGACCCGTGAACGCTGGCTGGCACTGGCACTGATAGCTGCCAGGGGTGTTGGTGCAGAGGCCAAAGTTGCAGATGTCGGCTTCGTCGCACTCATCGACGTCGGTGGCGCAGAGGTCGCCGCTCCAGCCGTCGTTGCAGGCACAGCTGAAGTCGCCGGCGGTGTTGACGCAGGTTCCGTTGGCGCAGGGGTTCGCGCCTTGGCACTCGTTGACGTCGGTGCCGCAGTCGGCCCCCGTCCAGCCGGAGTCGCAGGTGCAGCTGAAGCCACCAGGGAAGTTGTTGCAGGTGCCTTGCACGCATGGGTTGCCGGTGGGGGCTGTGCACTCGTCGATGTCGGTCGCACAGTCGGCGCCGGACCAGCCCGGGTCGCAGACGCAGTTGAAGCCGGGGTCGGTGTCCACGCATGTGCCGTTGGCGCAGTCGGCTCCTGCCTCGCACTCATTGACCGGCGTGTCGCAGAGCGTGCCGGTCCAGCCGTTGCTGCAGTCACACGCGAACATGCCGGGGACGTTGATGCAGGCGCCGTTGGCGCAGGGGTTGAGGCCCGCGCACTCGTCGACGTCGATGTCGCAGAGGGCGCCGGTCCAGCCATCGTTGCAGCCGCACTCAAAGGCGCCGACGGTGTTGAAGCAGGCGCCGTGAACGCAGGGATCGACGCCAGCGCACTCGTCCACGTCGAGGTCGCAAGCCGGCCCGGTCCAGCCGGCGGGACAGGTGCACTGGTAGCCACCGGGGATGTTGACGCAGTCGCCGTTGGCGCACGGGTTCGTCCCGCACTCGTCGATGTCGTCGTCGCAGATGTCGCCTTGCCACCCGGCGTCACAGGCGCAGCTGAAGCTGCCGGCCGAGTTGGTGCATGCGCCGTTCTGGCAGGGGTCGACGCCCTCGCACTCGTCGACGTCAGCGTTACAGGCAGGCCCCGTCCAGCCGGCATCGCAGACGCACACGGGCTGGGCGCCGGTCTCGTCACACGTGCCGGAGGCGCACTGCGTGCCGTCGCTGCAGGTGGTGATCTCGCCGTCACAGAGGGCCCCTGACCAGCCGGCGTCGCAGGTGCAGCTGAACGTGCCTGGGAGGTTGTCGCATGCACCGTTGACGCAGGGGTCGGCGACAGCGCACTCATCGATGTCGGTGTCGCAGAGATCGCCGAGCCAGCCAGCGTCGCAGGTGCACTCGAACGTGTCGGCGGTCAGCGGCTCGCAGCTGCCCTGTTGGCAGGGTTCGTCGGTGCAAGGGCCCACGGGGTCGGCGCAGAGCGGACCGGTGTAGGCGTCGGGGCACATGCAGGTGAAGCTGCCAGGGAGGTTCGTACACGTCCCGGTGACGCAGGGGGTGTCTGTGGTGCACTCGTCGATGTCCTCTTCGCAGCGCTCACCAGACCAGCCTGTGTCGCAGGCGCAGAGGGAGCCACCGAAGGTGTTGACGCAGGTGCCGTTGACGCAGGCGGGGGCGGGGCTGTTGCACTCGTCAACGTCGGCTTCGCAGAGGGGTCCGGTGAAGCCTGGCGGACAGTCACAAAATGGCGCGGCTGCGGGATCATCGGGTGACACGGCGCAGGCGCCACCGTTGGCGCAGGCGAGGTCGCAGTCTGGGCTGCACGGCTCGTCGACCGCGCTGTCGCAGTCGTTGTCGAGCTGGTCGCAGCTGAGCTCGACGGCTTCGTAGCTGTCGACGGCGGTCAGGTCGCAGCGAGGGTCGACGCCAGGGCTGCAGAATACGCGCGGGCCATCGGGTGCAGCGCAGACCCCGACGGTGGGGCAGAGCGCGTCGATCAGGTCCCTCTGGAGGTCGCGGTTGTGGCGGGTGTTCTCGGGGTCGAGCTCGTCGGGCACGCAGTCGAGGTCGGCGTCGTTAGTGCCGCTTTCCTCCCAGTCGGGTCGGCCATCGCCGTCGGTGTCCTTGAGGGCGAAGTCGGGGCCGAGCTCGTCAGGGTCGCGGACGCCGTCACCGTCGGTGTCGGGCGAGAACGGGTCGGAGCCGACGACTTGGACTTCGAGGGCATTGGTGAGGCTGTCGCCGTCTTCATCGGCTTCGGGGTCGAGGCAGCGGCCATCGACGCAGAGGCCCGACTCGCAGTCAGAGTCGGACTGGCACTGGGCGTTGATCGGACGGCGCGGGTCGGCCGGGCACGCAGCAAGGACGATGGCTGCGAGTGGCGTAAGCATGGCAATGCGCATCGATGAGCCCCCTCGTTCGTGGCAGACGTTAACAGACGCAAGGCGGACAACCCAAAGTGTTGGCGGCACGCTGTCACCAGAGTCGACCAGGCGGTCAGCCCCTTTGGCGGGCGGCTGAGGCGTCACGGCCTTGGCGTCTTCGGCGTGTGGGGCGGTCAGCGCGACGTGGAGCCGAAACAGCTGGAGTGGAGCTGCTGGGACACGTGCTGCCGCGGCGTGTGTGGGTCGAGTGGGTCTTGACGAATGCGGATTGTTGAACGCAGGTAGGGGCATGAAGAACGTGTCACTAACGCCTGCAGTGTTTCATCTCTCCGATGCGGTCAATGCGATTGCGAAGACTTACGGAGACAACCCAGTGGTACCGCGAGGGCCGAAGCTGAAGCCGCTCTTGGGCCGGGTCCAGCGCAAGATCGGCGCTGCGCTCGGTTCGGGCGACTCGCACTTTCCGGTGATGCTGACGTCGTCGGGCTCGGGAGCTCTGGCGGCTGCGGTGGCCTCAGCGGTGCCGGAGAGCGGCCTGCTGGTGGTGTCGAACGGGGCTTACGGCGAGCGTCAGGCGCGGTATGCTAAGCAGCTCGGCATCAAGACGGTGCACTACGCGCTGCCGTATGGCGTACGCCCTGACGTTGCTGAGGTCGAGCGACTGGCGCGTGAGCACGGCGTTGGCGCGATCGGAATGGTACACGGGGCCACCAGCACGTGCTCGATGAACCCGATCAAAGAGGTCGCGAAGGTCGCGCGCGACGTCGGCGCCATCTTCCTCATCGACGCCATTGCGTCGGTCTTTGTCGACCCCATCGACATGAACGACATCGACGTGTTGGTCGCGTCGACCAACAAAGCCCTGCATGCAAACCCCGACCTCGCCTTCGTCGCCGTCCGCAACGAACTGATGGAAGAGATCGCAGGTCGCCAAGGCCGTGCGCCCTACCTGGACTTGGGCGAGGCCTACCTGAAGCAGCGCGCCGGTTCGCACCCCTACACGATCAACTGCCGCGCGCTGATGGAAGTGGAGGCAGCCCTCGACCAGCTCGAGTCCGAGGGAGGCGTCGCCGGCCGACACGCGATCTACAAATCGCGCACGGACCTGCTGCGTGCTGGCTACGACCGGCTCGGGCTGAAGCGATTCGAGCACGAAGGCATGCCGCTGCAGTCCATCGGAACCGCCCTGATGCTGCCCGACGGCATCACCTATGACCAACTCGCAACTGCGCTTGCCGATTGGGACAATGGCGACGGCGAGTGCTACGAGATCTACTCGGCGCAAGGCAAGCTGAGCGGCTCCGTCTTCCGCATCTTCAACATGGGTCACTACGAGCTGGCGACGTACGAGCGCTTTCTGCATGCGCTCGGCGAAACGCTCGCCCGACTCCGAGAAGCGAAATAGTCTAGGCCACTTACGCTTACCTAGGGCAAGGGCACTTACGCACGAAGCGCCTCGTCCCAGAGAGGGTTCGTCGGCATCCTGCTCGCGGAGTCAACGATGACAGCAGGCCGTTTGGACCGATTTGTCGCGTGCTGCGGTGGCGTAGACGCACCGCTGCGTCACCGGCAGAGCCAGTGACGCGTGCGCCGAGCGGCGCTATCGGGGCTCGTCAGTAGCCGTCGTCGGCAACTCGGACATTGAAACGTCGACGCATCGCGTAAGTGCCTCGCGGGAAGGGGGTCTTCCGGCGGCCCCGCCGATAAGAAAACAGCGCTTTGCGGTACGCCTGCTCGAACACGTGCTCAGCGTTGACCAGAGCGACACGTTCCTTACGAGTGCCGCCCGCGACCCTGGGTAGGAAGTCGCTCTCATCGGTCGCCCGTCGCGGTCGGTTGGGTCGACTCTCTGGGTCCACGCTCAACGCCCTCTCCACCGTCGGGGCCGGTTGCTTGTCGTCAGAGCGCTGCGCGGCGGCAGCGCTCACATACAAGCCGCAGGTGCGCGCAAGCGTCGCGCGAAGCTCTGCGAGCCGACACTCCCAACCCGGCGGCGCTGTGTAGACCAGCTGAACCTCTTCCGGATACTCGCTCTCCCCGTCGTCGTTTTCCAGACACGACGGCCGCTCGATCGTCCGAACCCGCTCCAAGTCGGCGATCCGCGTGCAATAGAAGAGCTCCTGGTCCCGTGCGCTGGCGACCAGTCCATGGCGCACAGGCTGCATCATGCAGTACGCCATCTTGGCCACGAGCGTGTCGCTGTCCAAGACCGTTGTTGGCCGTGGTCCACCCGGCGAGAACACGCCGCCCGCGAGGTCGAGACGTTCGATCTGGCCTGCCGCGATCAGCTCGTTTCGGAGCCTGTCGAACTTCGGACGGACGCCAAGGAGGTCCGTCATGCACGTGTGGCCATGGTTGAGCACCCAGCCGTCGGCGTGCAGCAGCATGCCCGTGCGCCCCTGGGCATACCCGGTTGCGTACGCCATCAGCTGACGAAACTCCTCACACGCGGCTCGAGTCCTCCCCGGATGAAGCAGGAAGCGGTCGGAGTGCGTTGAGTACGCCACCATCAACATCGTACCCGGGAGGATTCGTCGTGGCTTCGTCACGAAGGGCTCCAAGCGAAGACGCACGCGCGACTGCGTGCACTGCCCGGCTGAGCAAGCTGCATGCCAGACCTTCACCGCCATTGATTTCAGGCTCTTAGCGCCCCCTCTTAACGAAGTGACACAGCTCACTGTCGCACGACCGCCAAAACTCACGTGTCACAGCTGTCCCACGCCTGCGACAGACTGTGTCACTTCGCAATAGAGCGACCTCTCACTTCCCGAGTAGCCGCCTGCTAGGTTTTCCCGTACACCTCTCAGCGTAACAAACGCCCCTCGTAGGCACCCATGACTCACCGCTGAACCATCACCACGCGCCGGCGTGTCCGACGCACCGACTACGCCCACGCGTCCAGGTGAAGCACCGCGCTCCGCCCCCGCGCACGGGCCGGAGACCCTATGGACCGCTACATCACCCTCGCTGTGATTGTTCTGGCCGCCTGCAGCAGCGACCAACCTCCCGCCAGCACCACCAAAGCCAAGGTTCGCGTCACCGGCATTCCCGACGAGAACCCAACTGAGCTCCAGCGCCGCCACGCCCCGCTCGTCGCACACCTCGCCACAGCTCTCGACGCCGACGTGACCTTCGTGCCCGTCACCGACTACGGCGCCGCCGTTCAAGCCCTCGCAGCCGGCAAGGTTGACTTCGCCTGGCTCGGTGGCTTCACCCACGTCCAGTCGCGCCGCCTCGCAAAGGCCATCCCCCTCGTCATGCGCGACATCGACCGTGACTTCAAGAGTGTCTTCATCGCCCACAAGGACGCCGCCATCGCCTCGCCCGCCGACCTGCGCGGCAAGCGCTTCGCCTTCGGCTCCAAGAGCTCGACCTCCGGCCACCTCATGCCCCGCCACTTCCTGTCCACCACCCACAAGCTCGACGCCGCCAAGGACTTCGCCGCACCGCCCGTCTTCAGCGGCGCCCACGACGCGACCGCCAAGATCGTCGAGTCCGGCAAAGTCGACGCGGGCGCCCTCAACAAGCAAGTCTGGGACCGCATGGTCAAAGATGGCGCGGTGGACACCAACAAGGTCGACGTCATCTGGACCACCCCCGGCTACGTCGACTACGTCTGGACCGCTCGCCATGATGTCTCCGCCGACCTCCGCAAGGCGTTCGTCGACGCCATGCTCACTCTCGACCCTGACAACGCCGACCACAAGACCGTGCTCTCGCTCCAGGGCGGTCACCGCTACGTCCCTGCCTCGCCCAGCGACTTTGACGCCATCGAAGCCGTCGGCCTGTCCACCGGCCTCCTGAAGTGATCGCCTTCACCCTGGAGGCCGCCGCTCGCGTCTACGCGCAGCGCACAGCACTCGCCCCAACGACACTCCGGCTCGCTCGGGGCGAGCGCATCGCCCTCCTCGGCCCCAGCGGTAGCGGAAAGTCCACGCTCATCGCGCTCCTGGCCGGCTCCCTCCGGGCCTCCGCCGGTACCGTGCATGCCGACGCCCGCGACCTCACCACCGCCAACGGCCAAACCCTCCGACGCCACCGACGCCGCTGCGCCATCGTCCCGCAAGGCGGCGCACTCGTCCCCCAGCTCACGGTCCACGGCAACGCCCTCGCTACGCGCCTCGCACGCTCCTCGTCCTGGCGTACCCTCGCCACACGCCTGCTCCCCAGTCGGCTGCCCGCAAACGCCCGCGACCGAGCCGACGTCGCCGCACGCCTCGCCGACGTCGACCTCGCCCAGCGCCAAGACAGCCTCACAAACGAGCTCTCCGGCGGCGAGCGCCAGCGTGTCGCCATCGCTCGGGCCCTCCTCGACCCCGCCGACGCCCTCCTCTGCGATGAACCCAGCGCAGGCCTAGATCCCGCCCTCGCCGAGCGCGTCATTGCCCTTCTCGCTGCCCATGCGGCCGCACACAAAGCCACCTTCATCGTCGCCACCCACTGGGCCAGCATCACGCTGCCTCATGTCGACAGGGTCATCGGCCTCACCGACGGCCAGGTCGTCATCGACAGCCCGCGCAGCAACATCACCGAGGCCGACCTCGCAGAGCTCTACGCCAACACCGGCGAGCTCCGCTGACCCCGACCTCCCGGCAGTCCCAGCAGTTGCGACGGCGCTGGCTTCTCATCGGACTCGGCCTCTTTCTCGCGAGCGCTCTTGGCTCCGGCGCGTCATGCAGTGCGCTCTTCGGCGAGGGCGGCCTCCAGAGTGCCGCCGACATCACCGCCGGCCTCACCCAGCCCGACGTCAGCAGGGCATTTCTCGAGCGCGTCCTCCGCCTGCTCGTCGAGAGCCTCGCCATCGGCGCTGCCGGCCTCCTCCTAGCGCTCGTCATCGCCCTGCCGCTCGCCTACCACGGCGCAGCCCTCCCGCGACTCCCCGCCTCGTCCGACACCCCGCGCCAGTCGCGCCGCGGCGTCCGGCTCGCGATCCGCGGCATCCTGGCCGTCCTCCGCGGTATCCCTGAGATCGTCTGGGCCTTCCTCTTTGTCCGCATCTTCGGACTCGGCCCGACCGCCGCCGTCCTGGCCATCGCGCTCACCTTCGGCGGCATCATCGGAAAGCTCTTCGCAGAGCTCATGGAGTCCGTCGACCCTACACCCGTCCGCCACGCCCAAGCCTCTGGCGCGAGCCGGCTCACCATCGTCATGACCACGGTGGTGCCGCAGCTCTGGCGCCAAGCTCTCGGCTACGCCCTCTTTCGGCTCGAGTGCGCTGTCCGCAGCGCGTCAATCCTCGGCGTCGTCGGCGCGGGCGGCATCGGCGCGGAGCTTGCGCTTAGCGTCCGCTACTTCCAATACGACAAGCTCGCCACATCGCTGCTTGCCGTCGTGACCGTGATACTGCTCCTCGAGCTGCTGGCAGCTGCCATCAAGCGCCTCCGACCTCACGTCTCCGCCCTCGTCATCGCCGCCGCGGGCCTTGCCGCCATCATCGTCCTCGACCTACCGCTCTCCGAGCTCTTCTCGAGCACTGCCGCAACTCAAGCGGGCGAGTTTCTCAAAGGCTTCACGTCACCCAACCTCGCCCCGGAGTTCCTGAGCGCATCCATGCTCGCCATCTTTGAGACCCTGGCGATGGCCTTCTTCGCAACCGCGGTCGCTGCGGCTCTTGCACTCGTCCTTACGCCCTGGGCAACGGCCAGGCTCCGGATCGGCAGCTACCTCAGCGACCCGCCCCAAGCACGCTCGTCGCTGGCGGCTGCTTTGTTCGCTGCCTCTCGAACGACGCTCGCCATCCTACGCGCCGTCCCCGACCTCGTCTGGGCGCTCATCTTCGTGGTCTGGGTCGGCCCTGGACCCTTCGCTGGCGCCCTCGCCATCGCCCTGCACACCCTCGGCGTGCTGGGCCGCCTCTTTGCCGAGACCTGTGACGAGGTGGAGCCTGGACCCGTCGCCGCCCTGGAAGCCAGCGGCGCCTCGCCGATCACCCGCTGGTGGCTCGGCATCCTACCGACCGCGGCCCCGCGCCTGCTCGCCTTCGCGCTGTTCCGCTTCGAAGTGAACGTCCGCGCTACCGCCATGGTCGGCTTCGTGGGCGCGGGCGGCATCGGCGACGCACTCCACACAGCCATCAGCCTCTTTCACACCCACGACCTCGCCTCACTCCTACTCCTGCTCCTCGTGACCGTCTGGCTCATCGACGCCATCGGCGACCGACTCCGCCACCGGCTCCTGACGAACCCCAACGACACTGGATCCAGCGTTCCGCGGGCTTGAGTTGACCGAGCCAGTCCGGCGCCCGCGCACCTTGGTTCCGGGGTCCTGGGCAACCCATCCAACCCAAACGAACGCTGGGGTTAGCGCAGGCCGCGTCTCCACCAGCTGCCACTACGGCGCTGGCAGCACCCTTAGGATCTGAAACGGCAGGTCCGGCGCACTCCCAGTGACCGACGCCACCGGGTCGCTCTTGACCACGTACGCGGCGCCGTCGGCGACCGCACCGGTGGAGAGCGCGTTGAGCCCGTCCGCCGCGACGCTGATCGCGCCGTTGACGCGTTGAGCATCCAGCGCCACTCGCAACACCTGGCCACTGGTGACCACCAGCAGGTCGCCCTCGAAGAAGAAGAGACCATCAGGCCCGGCGAAGGGTCCCCCCGCCGTCAACAGCTCTGCGTCGAGGGTGATCTCGGTCAGAGCACTCGGGTCCGCGAGCGGGACCGCAAAGAGACTTGCCGGCGAGAACACGGCAACGATCAGCGTCTCCCCATCCGGCGTGACCGCCAGCCCATTGGGGCCAAGTCCCGGGATCTGCGCGGCCAGTGCGTCATCGGCGACCAAGACGGTCGCGACGCCCTCGGCGTCTACCTCGAACACCCGTGCACTTGCCGGGTCGCTGACGAACACCCCGCCTGCGCGACCCAGTGTCACATCGTTACAGCTGGCATCCGCCGCCGCTGCGCTGAGCTCCGCCGCCGCCAACGCCTCGCCACTGTCGAGGTCGTAGCGCCAGAGCTCCGCAGGGAGGGCGGTGTCTGTGAGGTGACGTGCGCACGCCCACAAGACCCGCGCCTGCTCGTCAGCCGCCAGCCCCAGTGTCATCCAGTCCGTGCGCTGCGTCGCGGCAAAGACCGCCTCAGTCCCATCGGGCGACACCGAGGTGATGGTTGCCTCTGACAGGCTCCCGACCAAGAAGCGCCGCTGGACACTGTCGTAAGCGATGCCTTCGGGAAATAGCGTGTCGGAGGTCAAGTCATAGCTCGCTGCGAGCTCGCTCGCCGCTGCAGTGTCTTCCGTCGCGTCGTTGCCTGTGTCGGTCGCTGTGTCGGTGCTGCTCGTGTCTGCACCGGTGTCGCTATCGCCGCACCCCAAACCGAACGCCACCAGGGCGCTCGCCGTCAGCCCCATCATCCACCAACCAGAACCCTTCATGGCCCTCTCCTACTCGCCCCACACAGGCGTCTGTCATGTTGTGCTTGGCGCAAGACATGCGGCGCGAGGCCTCGCGTCGTCAAGGAGGAAGGCGAGCGACGCCTCCCAGACCTCTGCGACGGAAGTTTTGATAGGTTTTGCTCGGCCGTATTGACGCCGTGTGGCCTCACTTCGTCGTTTACGTTTCCCGATAGGCTCGGTCCTCGTTCCTTGGCCTCACGCCAATGCGACGCGATGCGACGGGGTCGCAGACCCAACAGTTTCGGCCACATCCAAGCGCCGACCAAACCGACTGGTCAGGTTTATTTGAGGTTTGACACCAACCCATCGAATGAACACGGCAAAAGGTTGTAGAGTCCGCGCGAACTCGGTAGGGGACTCCCATGAATCTGTCATTCAAACTTACACTTCTTGGCACCGTCCTTGCTGTTGCGGCATGCAGCGACAGCGACGAAGGCGTCTCTGGAAACGGCGACGGCGACGGCAGCGGCGACACCGCGCTCGACACGGCCGGTGGCGATGCCGCAACGGACACGGCGGCTGGTGGAGACACGGCGCCAACGGACGACACGACCCCGTCTGGCGACACCAGCGTCCCATCGACCGACACGGGCAACGGCCAGATCTGTCAGCCCGGCACCTCCACCTGCGCCACATTCGTCAGCTACCAAGTCTGCAACGCGGCCGGCGACGGCTTCGAGCCCTCCGTGATGTGCGGCGAAGACGAGCGCTGCGGCAACGGCGAGTGCTTTGTCGCCTGCCCCAACGACCCGAAGTTCGGCGTGTTCGCTGGCTGCGAGTACTGGGCCACAGATCTACCCAACTACCCCGACCCGGCGACCAACCCGACGCCCGAGGACCTGCCGTGGGCTCTGGTTGTCAGCAACCCTCGCGACGAGCCCGTGACCGTCGGCTTCGAGATGCCGCCGGCCTACACCTACTCACCTGCTGACCCGGTGGTCCCCGCGAACAGCTCGCGGGTCTTCGAGATGCCGAGCATCAACGTGCAGGGCACCGACATCGGCCACTACGGTGTCCACCTCACTGCCACAGGGCCGGTCATCGTCCACCAGTTCAACCCGTGGGATAACCAGTTCAGCAATGACGCGTCGCTCTTGATGCCCGATCCCCTGCTCGGCGACCGCTACTACATCCTGTCCTGGCCAAGCTCGAACTTCGAGGCTGGCGGAGAGATCATCCCCGGCTTCAACCCCCCTAACCAAAACGGCTACTTCACCGTGATCGCGTCCGCTGACAACACCGACGTGACCTTCCGGCTGACGGCACCCGTGCGAGCGAACGGTCTCATTCCAGCGCTGCCGCGCAACGCGCTGCACACCGTCACCCTCGACCGCGGCGAGGTTCTATCGATCCAGACCGACGGCGAGTCGCTCTTCGATCTGGTCGACCTCACCGGCTCGTTCATCGGCGCCAGCAAGCCCGTGGCTGTCTTCGGTGGCCACGAGGAAGCCGTCGTGGGTGACCCTGTCACCGACCCGCAGACAGGCGAGACGAGCGGCCCGTGCTGCGCCGACCATCTCGAAGAGCAAATGGTCGCCATCGAGCTGCTCACTGGCAACGTCTTCGCCGGCAAGTCGCCGTCGCGCGGCACCGAAGACGACGTCTGGCGCATCGTCGCGGCCGACAACAACGTGTCCATCACGACCGACCCACCCATCCCGGGCCTCGATGGACAGACGCTGGCCACAGCCGGTCAGTGGCTCGAGGCCAAGACCGACAAGTCGTTTGAGATCAACGCGACCGGCCGCATCTTGGTCGGCCAGTACCTCGTCAGCGGCCAAGCGACCGACACCGTCACAGGCGACCCGAGCCTCACGATCGCGATGCCCGCAGAACGCTTCCGCAAAGACTATGCGTTCGCGGTTCCTGACAAAGGCTACAGCAGGCTCGACGTGTCGATCATCAAGCCGGTCGGCGTGTCGGTGACCATCGATGATGTCGCGGTGCCGGAAGCCAACTTCACCGCCATTGGCCAGTCCGGCTGGCAGCAAGGCTATGCCAGCATCACCCCCGGCGTGCATGTGGCGTCCGGCAGCGAAGCGTTCGGCCTCTACGTCTACGGCTACAGCAACGCGGTCAGCTTCGGCTACGCAGCGGGACTTGCACTGCCAGGCGAGTAGCCTGGGCTACTCGACGAGCGCCTCGACGTCGGCGCTCAGCACACCGGAGACCTCACCGCCAAAGCCGCTGCCGTGAAACGGAATCGTGCCCTCAAGATCGAGGGCCACGCTGACGCTGAGGCTCGTGCCATCGAAGCTATCAACGGTCAGCTCTCCACTGAGCGACTGGACCTGCTCGCCGTAGCGGCTGCAAAAACACGAGTTGCGGAACCACGCACGGACCACCACCGGCGAGCTTCCGGTGTCGGCCGTCCAGCTGATCTGGTCGTCGGCCAGGCTATCGAAGTCGTTGGCGTTCGCGTTGGCGCCAAAGGTCGCATCACCCGCGAAGGCGATCGGCACGCCCAAGTCGTCACCGAGTGCTGTGGTGTCGACCTCCAGCACCAGCGTCATGGTCTTGCCGGCGTCTGCAGCGCCTGGCGGGTCCATCACAACGCCCGCAATGTGGAGCTGGACCACGTCCGAGCCTGCGTCAACCGCCGACACCCGCACCTCGTCGAATGTCTCACTGACCCCGTCGATCACGACCGAGAAGCCAGCATCCGACGGCTCGCCCGCACTATCACAGGCACCCACCATGAGCATTGCCGCTGACGCCGCGGCGACTCGCACGGCGCACCAACGTGGCAAGCTTGTGTTCATCATCGAGTTCATCTTCGTCGTCCCTTCTTGTCTTGAATCGCCATCGACGCGACGGCTTGGCCCCGATGCTTCGCAAGACGCATGCCAACCATAAGTGACTGAAATCCAACACCATCACAGTGTGCCAAACCACCTCACTGTTTAGTAGCTATACGAAATCGGTGCTTGATCGACGTTGCACAGTCCCACGGCAGCAGCGAAACTCTCGCTGCCTCAAGACTGAAGCCCTGGAGCCCACCGCTATGGCCGTAGAGATCAACGACGACCGACTCGCCGCATCGGTGACCGTCAAGGGCGGCCCCTGGTCCGCCCCCTACCTTGAGGTGAATGGCCAGCGCGCGCCGAAGGGCTCGGCCCGC
This sequence comes from uncultured bacterium, assembly GCA_938040325.1. Taxonomy (GTDB): domain Bacteria; phylum Myxococcota_A; class UBA9042; order PHBI01; family PHBI01; genus CALHXW01. The sequence continues at coordinate 48,771 of CALHXW010000175.1, forward strand.
GGGACCTTTGCCCTGCCGACGCACCACGGCGACACGATCAACGCTCGGATCAAACCGGCCGTGACCCGCACCGTGCCGACCGTCGTCGTTGGCGATCGCGAGCACGTCCTGGGCGAGACGATCCCCTGGTGGCTGCTGGTCATCGCGTTCATCCCCGCCGTTCTCGTCGGCGTCGGGGGAATGCTGGGCGGCGCGCTCGGCGGCGCAGCTGCAGCTGCAAACTTCGCTGTCGCTCGGACCACCAAGCCGGTTGGCGAGAAGGTCGTGACGATGATCGGCATCAGCGCGGCCGCCATCGGCCTGTGGTTCGCGATCGCTCAGATGCTTGGCTGAGTCGCCACGTGCGGCCCGTCCACGCATGCAAGGTCCCGCTGCCTGACCGCTCACGGACAACCGCGTACCTTTCGTCGCAGCCTCACGCGACCAGCATTGCCCCAACGCTCGCAAGTTCTTCGTATTCGCGGGTACACCGGCGACGACCGTAGCTACGCGTCGCGCCGCACGACCAGCGGTCCCGCGGCGGTTGATTCTTCAGGTTCGGATACCTCCGCCCAAAGACCAGCTTCGGTTCGCTTCGGCTCTTTGGCAAAGTCTGGGTGAGCCGGACACCCCACCCGGCACGACGGAGGAACGCATGAGACGGTCTTTGCTCGCCATTGCTGCTATCGCGCTGGTCGGCTGCGCCCATGACGACGCCGATGACGGCAGCGGCACGATCAGTGACGCCACCCTCGACACAGGCATCGACACCAACGTCAGCCAGGACACGACCATCCTGTCCGATGCTGACACCGGCGGCGACACGACCTCCGACACCGGCGCGCCAGCCGACACCGAGCCGTCCGACGGCGGCTTTGGTGCGCCATGCAACGGCAACAGCGACTGCGACTCTGGCTGGTGCGTGGAGAGTCCCGAGGGCTACATCTGCACTAAGGAGTGCCTGGAGGAGTGCCCCACAGGCTTTGACTGCAAGTCCGTTCAGAACAGCGGCGGCGACGTCACGTTCCTGTGCCAGCCGCAGGTCGACAAGCTCTGTGTCTCATGCCTCGAAGACTTCAACTGCAGCGGCGGCGTCTGCATGACGATCGGCGACCAGCGCCTCTGCGCGACGAACTGCGGCGGCACCGTCGAGTGCCCGGACGGCTTCACCTGCCTACCCGACGCGACTGGCGAGCACAGCGGCGACTACTGCCAGCCCGACGGCGACCAGTGCTTGAGCTGCGAGGACAGCGGCGACACCACCCTCGCTCGGACATGCAACCGAACCTGGACACCACCCGACAGCACTCAGCCCAGCTACACCTGCAGCGGGATCCAGGGCTGCACGGCCGACGGCTGGGGCGAGTGCGTCCTGCCGGCTGAGCAGTGCGACGGACTCGACAACAACTGCGACGGCGTCATCGACGAGCCCTACAAGACCGACGGCAAGTACACCGCGCTTGAGCACTGTGGCGGCTGCGGCATCAGCTGCTTGGCGCTCGCACCGCCCAACGCCACCCCGAGCTGCGACGTCAGCGGCGTGCTGCCGAGCTGCGACTACGCCTGCACCGACGGCGCGGTGGACGTCAACGGCATCAGCGACGACGGCTGCGAGTGCATCCCGCTGCCGGGCGACGACCTCACGGGCGACGGCATCGACAGCAACTGCGACGGCATCGACGGCGACGTGGACCGCGGCGTCTTCGTGGCCAAGGACGGCAGCGACAACAACCCAGGCACGCGCGAGCAACCGGTGCTGACCATCACGAAGGGCCTCGAGGTGGCGGTCGCCATCAACAAGCGCGACGTCTACGTGGCGACGGGCGTCTACTCCGAGCGTGTGGTCCTGCGAGAGGGCATTGGCGTGTTCGGCGGCTTCAGCTCGTTCTTTAGCGAGCGCGACCCGCTGCTCTTTGAGACCGCCATCTTCGGCGGCGAGCCCAACCAGCCTGACCAAGCCAGCGTCAGCGCGACCCAGCTTGGCGCCGTCAACCAGGCACAGCCCACCATCCTCAACGGCTTCAGCGTCTTCGGCACCAACGCGGCAAACATCCAAGGCTCCAACAGCTACGCCGTCTACCTCGCGACCTGCGGCCCGAAGGTCCGCATCGAGGGCAACGCGATCTTCGGCGGTCCGGCCGGCAGCGGTGGACTCGGCACGGCCGGTACCGAGGGGGCCTCAGGCCCAGACGGCACCGACGGCATCGACGCCAAGGACACGGGCGGCGGCGCCACGTCGTGCTTTGGCAGCGACCACAGCAACGGCGGCTTCGGCGGCCAGCTCACGTGCGGCGGCCAAGACGTCAGCGGCGGCAACGGCGGCACGGGCAACTGTCCCGTGTTCACCAGCGGACCGAGCACAGCGCAGACGGGACAGAACGGCTCCGGGCTGGCTCCTGGTGTGGGCGGCGAGGCTGGCTGGCACGCGCTCTTCTGCGCCTCGAACCCGCCCACGACCGGATGCGCCGGTCACAGCTTCCAGTGCGGTCTGTGCCGCTTCCCGAGCGGCGGCAACCCCCACCCTGGCGATCTCGGTCTGGCAGGCGATGACGGCCAGAGCGGCAACCGTGGCCTCGGCTGCAACCAGCCCGACGGCACTGTCTTCGGCGGTCACTGGCGTGGCGTGGGTGGCTCCGACGGAACGAATGGCGCGAGCGGCAGCGGCGGCGGCGGCGGCGGCGCAGGCGGCGGTGTCGACGTGGTCGGCAACCAGTGCCCGAACCTTGGCAGCAAGGACATCGGCGGCTCGGGCGGCGGCGGCGGCGCTGGTGGTTGTGGCGCGACAGGCGGCTCGGGCGGCAGCGCGGGTGGCGGCAGCTTCGGCGTGTTCGTCGCCGACCAGCTCGGCGGGCCCCCAACCGTTGTCAACAACACCATCCAGCGCGGAGCGGGCGGTGCAGGTGGCGCGGGCGGCTTTGGCGGCGTCGGCGGAACCGGCGGCGCGGGTGGCGCAGGCGGTGTCGACGGGACAAGCCTTGAGGGTACGCTCTACAACATCACGTGGTGCTCTGGAGCAGGCGGCGAGGGCGGCGACGGCGGCAACGGCGGTCCCGGCGGCGGCGGCGGCGGCGGCTGCGGTGGCGCAAGCTTCGGAATCTACGCGTGGCCGACCGGCGATCCGTCCTACACCAGCGGCAATGTCTTTGTCGGCGGCGCAGCAGGCGGCGTGTCCGGTGCCGGCGGTCCCTCGATCGACCCCGCGGCCAGCGGCACCAACGGCCAGCAGGGCACCTCGGCCAACGTCAACTTCTAGCGGCGTACGGGAAATGCGAAGTCTGATGACTTTGCGATGCGCTCAGCGCGGGTCCCAGGGCGCAGCTCGTGTTGATCTCAAGATCACTCAGGAGCTGCGCCCCTGCGCGCTGTGGTTTCCTCTCGTTCATCACACCAGGGGCACACCTCGCGGTGTCCCAGAATCCGCATTTCCCGGCAACGTTGCTAGCCTCGACTTTAGCCATTTTGAGAATCCGAGGCTTCGCAGTCTCTAGGTGCACTCCCCTTTTTCGAGACTTGGGTCATGAACGGGTCGACGAGAATGGATTGCTCGTCCGATGCCGGTACCGCGGGGGGATGCGCTGATTGTTGTGATGCTGGCAAAGCACGCGGAGATTCGATGCCGAGTGCTCTCCGCCGAGTGCAAAGGGGTGGACGTGGTCGAGTTGCAGCCTATGCGTCGCCACACACCGCTGCGAGGTCTGTGGGTCACGATACGTGCATCGCTCTCCGTCGCGTTCAAAGACGGTGCGGACAACGTCTGCTGGGACGTGGCGCGAGCGCGCTCCTGCGACGGTCCCCGGGGATCGTGTTTCTGCGTCGCCGGCGTCACTGATTGGGGTCGCGTTGGTCTGCTTGGGCCGCTTCACGTGGGCTCGATGTCGACGCCTGAGGTCTTTTCGAAGGAGCGACAGCGCCTCGCGCAGCAGCGCTCGAACGCTGCGCTTGGCTGTCTGGCGGTGGCTAACGAGCGCGGTCACCTCTTCGAGAAGTCCTCGGGTCTCATCGTCGATCGTCACGGTGAGCTTGTGCTCCGTTGGCGACAGCGGCTGGACGGCCGCCCGACGCGGCCTCGTTCGTGGAGCGCGTTCGGGACGTGCTGGGGACGTGGAGGGAGC
>CALHXW010000176.1 GCA_938040325.1 uncultured bacterium
ATGTCGGAAGCGTCTTTGACGTCGTCGCCGAGTGGCAGCAGCGCAAAGTCGATGAAGTTGGCCGAGTAGTCGATGGGCGTGGCGTCTTCGAGGTCGAGCTCAGCCATGCGCTTTTTGCCGCGGGCCGCGCCAATCTGCAGGTTGAGCGAGTCGATCGAGGCCTTGCTGCCGCCGCTCAGGAGCTTGAGGCGGGCTTGGAGGTCGTCGATGTGCTTCTGAGCAACCACGACCTTGTCCTCGAGCCCGAAGTTCTTGTCGCGGTTCTCCGCCTTGCCGCCCGGTCCTTGGTGCTTCCACACGTGGTACGTCGCCACGGCGAGGTGGTTGAGCTTCTCGGTTGCCTGGGCCCAAATGCCGGGGCCGAGCTTCTTGGGCTGGTTGTAGATGTGGTTGTTCTGTCCTGCCAGGACCAGCCGGATCTCGGGGTTTTCCGCCAAGACCTCTTGGGTCTCGTCCTCTTCGAGGTGCGCGAGCAGCACGAAGAGCTCAGCACCCGCAGCCTTGAGGTCTGCCACAGCCGCCTTGACGGCGTCGACGGGCTTGGTGACCTTGAAGCTTCCGCCGTCACGGTTGGACGGGTTGGTGATGGCGTTGTTTCCGTTCTTGATGCTGATGACCGAGGTGAAGCCGACCTTGACGCCAGCGGTCTCGACCACGACGTGGGGCGCAAAGATGTGCTTGCCGCTTGTGTGGTCGACGATGTTGGCGCTGAGGAACGGGAACTTCGCGCGCGCAGCGAGCTCCGTGAGCTTCTTGCGACCCAGGGCCAAGTCGCGGTCGCCGACGGCGAGCACTGCCATGCCTTCGGCGTTGAAGCTGTCGACGAGGAAGTCTGCGGTGACGTTGACGACTTCTCGTTCGTGGTCGCGAATGAACGTGCCCGGCGAGAACGCATCGCCGCAGTCGACGATCAGCTCGCCATCCCACTTCTGCTTCTTGCGCTGCTCATCGAGGGCGGTCTTCTTGCGGGCGAGTCCGCCGAGGGGGTTGGACTTGCAGCCGCAGGGCTCGAGCTTGCCCATGATGTTGGAGGTGTAGGCAAAGCCGATGCGCTTGCCGACAAAGGGCGTCTCAGCTGTGATGGACTTGGGATCGAAGGTTGGCTTCGGTGCGACGGTGTTGGTCGTCTTGGTGGCTTTGGTCGCAACGGCTTCCGCACCCGCCGTGTTGGTCGCGGTGACCTGCGGCTGGACCGCAACCGACGCTGGCGCGGCAGTGGTCGCCGCCGGCGTTGTCGCGGGCTCGCCCGAGTCGCAAGCAAGGCCAAACGCCGCGGCGAGACCGAGCGTGGCGAGTGTTCTAAGAGCGACGAGCTTCATGCCCCCTCCAGGGTAAGTTTGGGCACACGTTCAACTACGAAACCGACATACCTGTGCTTCGGTTCCCTCATCAACACACTTTCCCACATGGAAAGAAACCTCCGAGTTTCGCCGCTGCACACCGACACGATAGAAACCGCTTCGTCTAGACGTGCTCTTCAGCCGCTCCGGTACGTAACCGACGCGGCTCTCGGCAGCCTTGCTGACGCGTGACCGACGATGACATCGCAGGACAGGCGCGGTATGCCCGACGCATGACCGCCTCACCCGAACAGCCGCCAGCCAACCTGATCTCCCGCCTGTCTTCGATCGCGGGGACCGACGATCCGTCGGACGTGCTCTTCGAGGTCTTCGTCGACTGGGTCACCGATCGCGGCATCGAGCTCTATCCAGCGCAGGAAGAGGCGGTGCTTGAGATTCTCTCCGGCAACCACGTGATCCTCAAGACTCCGACGGGCTCCGGGAAGTCGCTGGTGGCCGTTGCCATGCACCTCTGGTCGTTCGCACGCGGCCACCGCTCCTACTACACCAGCCCCATCAAGGCGCTCGTCAGCGAGAAGTTCTTCGACCTCTGCGAGACGTTTGGACCCGAGAACGTCGGGATGATGACCGGCGACTCGACGGTCAACCGCGACGCGGCGATCGTGTGCTGCACGGCCGAGATTCTCGCCAACATCGCGCTCCGCGAGGGCGCGAAAGCCGACGTCCACGAAGTGGTGATGGATGAGTTTCACTACTACTCCGACCGCGAGCGCGGGGTCGCCTGGCAGGTACCGCTGCTGACGCTTCCCCAGGCGACGTTTCTGCTGATGAGCGCCACGCTCGGCGACACCAGCGACGTCGAAGAAGGCCTGACCAAGCTCACAGGTCGCGACACCGCAGTCGTCAGCAGCGACCAGCGGCCCGTGCCGCTAGACTTCAGCTACCGCGAAGACGTGCTGACAGAGACCATCGAGAAGCTGGTCACGGGCGACAAGGCGCCGGTTTACCTCGTCAACTTCACCCAGCGCGAGGCCGCCGAGAACGCCCAGCACCTGATGAGCACCAACTTCTCCACCAAGGAGGAGAAGAAGGCCATCATGGCCGAGCTTGCCGACTTTCGATTCGACACGCCCTACGGCAAGGAGATGCAGCGCTACCTCAAGCACGGCATCGGGCTGCACCATGGCGGGCTGCTTCCGAAGTACCGGCTCCTGGTGGAGCGGCTGTCGCGCAAGGGGATGCTCAAAGTCATCAGCGGGACCGACACCCTCGGCGTCGGCGTCAACGTGCCCATCCGGACGGTGCTCTTCTCGAAGCTCTGCAAGTTCGACGGCGCGAAGTGGGGCATTCTCACGGTCCGTGACTTCAAGCAGATCGCCGGTCGCGCAGGCCGGCGCGGGTTCGACACTCAAGGCTACGTCTGCGCGCAGGCGCCTGAGCACGTCATCGAGAACAAGCGACTCGCTAGTAAGGCCGCGCTGACGGGCAAGAAGAAGTTCACCCGCAAGCAGCCGCCAAAGAAGGGCTACGTCCCGTGGAGTGACGACACGTTCCAGCAGCTTCAGGAGCGTGAGCCCGAGCCGCTCACCTCCACGTTCGACATCACCCACGGACTGCTGCTCAACCTGCTCCAGCGCGACGACGCGCACGAGCTCAAGGGCGGCGGCTACGGCGTCCTCGTCGACCTCATCGGCAAGAGCCACGCGACCGCCGGTGCATCGCGTCGACTTCGCCGCAAGGCCCGCCAGCAGCTCAAGGCCCTGCTGGAGGCCAAGCTCGTGACGGTCGAGAAGAAGCTCGGCGAGCCGGGCAGCGAGATCGTTGTCTCCGACGCGCTGCAGAGCGACTTCTCGCTGATGCACACGCTCTCGCTGTGGCTGGTGGAGGCACTGGCCGTGCTCGATCCAGCGTCCGAGACCTACGCGCTCGACCTCGTGTCGTTTGTGGAGTCGATTCTCGAAAACCCCAAGGTCGTCCTCTACGCCCAGGAGAACCTGCTCAAGGGCGACCTGGTCGCACAGCTCAAGGCCGAGGGCGTCGAGTACGAAGAGCGGATGGAGAAGCTCGAGCAGGTCAGCTACCCCAAGCCAAAGGCCGAGCTCATCTACGAGCTCTTCAACACCTTTGCCGATGCCCGGCCGTGGCTGGCCGAGCAGAACATCCGGCCCAAGTCGGTGCTGCGCGAGATGTATGAGCAGTACACGACGTTCAACGACTACGTGCGCTCGCTGAAGATTCAAAAGGCTGAGGGCGTGCTCTTGCGCTACCTCAGCAACGGCTTCAAGACCCTGGTTCAGAGCGTACCCGACGCGTTTAAGACCGAGGAAGTCCACGACGTCATTGCCTTTTACCGGACGATGCTCGGACGGGTTGACGCGTCGCTGCTCCAAGAGTGGGAGCGCATGCTCAACGGCGGTGGCGATGCCGATGACCCTGCCGACGACCTGCCGCCCGACATCACGCGCGACATGAAGAGCTTCCGCGCCCGCGTGCGCGCTGAGATCCACGCGCTGGTCGGGGCCCTGTCGCGCCAGGACTATGAGGAAGCGGCGACGCTCGTCGCGCAGCCAGGCCCAGACGACACGTTCGAAGCCTGGCCCGCGGCCAGCTTTGAGCAAGCGCTGAGCGGCTTCTATGACGAGCACGAGCGCCTGGTCTTCAACCACCGTGCGCGCCTCGCCGAGATGACGCGCCTCACCAAGGCGGAGCCGTGGCTCTTTAGCCTCACCCAGACGCTGCTGGACCCTGAGGACGCACGCGACTGGTCGATCCAGGTCACCATCGACCTGCGCGACGACCACGCCCCGCTTGGACCGCTCCTCCGAGTCGACGCGATCGTCGGGTAGCCGGCGAGTCGCGACTTCGGTCGACTTGCCCCAAGCCGGTAGAAGCTTCATCGTCGGTCAGGGTTTCGTCTCGGAGGACCGGTATGACACGCGTGCGCACGATCGTTTTTGTTTTGGGCCTGGTGGCGATGCTGGCGGCTTGTGGAGACGACGCTCCGGCGCAGCAGCAGCCAGTGATCGAAGACGGCGCCTTCGCCAACGGCATCGAGCTGGCGGTCTTGGGTTCGGAGATAACCCTCATCGACGCGACCCGTCCGGCGCTCGGCAGCGCGTTCTTTGCGCTGGCCGCTCGCTCGCCGGTGGCGCTGACGTATGAGGAGAGCTGGCAGGCGCCGATCGGCATCTGGAACTTCACGTGGGATAGCGTCTCGGAGCGCTCGCTGGGGACGGCCAGCGAGGTCCGCTGGGAGGACGGCGTCGCCACCATCGACTACATCGACAACGCGGGCGACGTGTTCGCAACGCTCACCGCCGAGGGGCCGGCCGACGAGCCGCGTGTCGACTTTACCTTCACCGGCTTCGGCACCGCGGATGCTGTGCGGATCCCCGTCGCGTGCACGCCGGAGTCGAGCTTCTACGGCTTCGGCGAGCAGTACAACGCCGGCGATCAGCGCGGCGAGTCGTTTGAGCTCTTCATCAGCGAGCAGGGCATTGGCCGTGACGCCACCGATGAGCTTGCGCGACTTGCCCGCGGCGACGAGCACACCACCTATTTCGCGATGCCATGGTGGCTCGACCACCGCGGCTTCGGGGTGCTCTTCGACACCGACCACCGAACGCTCGTGGACCTCTGCGCGACCGATGCCGATGCCGCCTGGGTGACCGTGACCGGCCAGCCGGTCAGCGTGTCCTGGAGTGTCTTCACAGGCCCGACGCCCCTCGACGTCATCGAGCAGCTCGGAGACACCGTCGGCCGCCCGACGCGCCCCCCAGGCTGGGCGTTCGGGACCTGGATCAGCGCTCAGGGCGGTCAGGACGCGGTCGAAGCGGAGATTGCCGACCTCGAGGCGGCGGGCGTGCCGCTGTC
>CALHXW010000177.1 GCA_938040325.1 uncultured bacterium
GCAGGTGCCTCCTCGGCGTTGATAAAGGTGTCCTGGCCGCTGCAGCTCACGTCGGTGTCGCAGTCGGTGGTGAACTGGGTCGTCAGGTAGGTGCCGTCGGGCGTGACGATGCGGGGAACGAGACGCGTCAGCGGCGGCACCGTGAGGCCGTAGTAGAAGTTGCGCTTGCTGTTGGTGCACGCGCCTTGCGCGGCCTCGCCGGCAAACGCGGTGTCGTCTTCGACCATCGCATCGTCGCTGATGTCTCCGATCTGAAGGGCCGCAGGGCAGACGCCGTGAGCAGCGAGGTCGTAGCGAGCGAGTGCGAGGTCAAAGGACGGCAGCTCGGCATCTTGGGTGGCCTCCACCGCGACAACCACCGTGCGAGCGACGTCACTGGAGTTGGCGAGCTGCAGCAGGCCGTCGCCATCGTCGCTGGCGATGAAGCGGCAGTGGTCGTCAGCGGCGGCGTAGCAGGACTCGGTGGCGGTCAGGCGGATCGGCGGACCGTAGGCGGCGATCGCCGACGTGGTGATGTTGTGGGCGAGGATCTCGGTGACTTGGCCAGGCGGCAGCGTGACGCTGTAGAAGAGCGCGGTCTGGCCGACGGCGGCACAGGCGGTCTGCTCGCCGTGGCCAGCGCGAGCCAGCTCGTGCGCGGTCACGCCGGCGTCGGTCAGCGGCATCGCGTCGCTGCAGCGCGTGTTGGGAGCAGGGTCGAACGTGTCGACGGTCAGCGTGTAGTCGCCGCCGGCGATCGGCCAGTCCCAGCTCGTCTGGTCGACGACCACGTCGTAGTGGCCAGGCTCTAGCACGGCGCGGAGGTAGTTGCGGCTGCCCTCTACTTCCGAGCGGCTCGAGCAGAAGTGCTCGGTCGTCACGTCATCGCAGCGGTCGCGGATGCCGATCACGGTCGAGATGCTGGTGCCGCTCGCTACGGACACCACGACGCCCTGCCGGCGATCGACCGTCAGCGCGAAGTGCTCTTCCGCGCCGGGCGTGTCGCCTACGCACTGCATCTCGTTGACGACGTTCTTGCCCTGCAGAAAGCCGCTGTAGCTGCCGGGTAGACTCAGCTCATCAACAAGCGGTGCGCAGATGGCGGGGCGCGCTGGCCGAGGCGGCAGGTCGACGATGGGGTTTGTCGGCTCGGTCGGCTCGGTCGGCTCGGTCGGCTCGGCCGGCTCGGTCGGCTCGGTCGGCTCGGTCGGCTCCGTCGGCTCGGTCGGCTCGGTCGGCTCGGTCGTCGTACCCGTGGCCGGCTCGTCGCCGCCGACCGTCTCGAGGCAGCCGGTCGAGAGTGCGGAGAGGCACAGCACCGTGAGCAGCGCTGTTGCTTGGGCGGCTCGGGTCGAACGCGTCGTCTCTCGTGTCGTTTGCAGGGTCATGGGGGCGCTCCGTGGGTCGGGGGGGCTCGTTTCTGAGACCAACCTGCCGACTCGCCGGCTATCGCGTCAACTAAAAAGTGCCAAAAATGACCCGAAATGAAGTTCGGCGATGGCTCAATGCCCGCCGGACCTTGATTCTTGCGGGCTCGTCGATACTCGTCGTCGGGCAGTACACATCGGAGGGAACGTGGAGTTTTTGGCGGAGCTGGGCCTCTTTTTGGCCAAAGCGGTGATCATTGTTGTGGCGGTCGTGGCGATCATTGGCGCCATCGCGCGTGCCGCGAGCCGGGGCCGTGAGACCGTTGGACGTCAAGGGAAGCTGGCGGTTGAGCGACTCAACAAGCGCTACAAGCGCACGGCACGGCAGCTCGACCGCGCGCTCATGCCCAAGGGCCAGCGAAAGAAAGCGCTCAAAGCCGCGAAGGCCGAAGACAAGTCTGAGTCGAAGGGCACGCTTGCCAAGCCGGACACGAGGCTCTTCGTTCTCGACTTTGATGGCGATGTAAAGGCGTCGCAGGTCGCGTCCCTGCGCGAGGAAGTCACCGCCATCCTGCAGGTTGCCAAGACCGGCGACGAGGTCCTGCTCAAGCTCAAGTCAGGTGGCGGCTACGTCCACAGCTATGGCCTGGCGACCTCGCAGCTCGTCCGGCTCCGAGAAGCGGGAGTGCACTTGACCATCGCTGTGGACACCATCGCTGCCAGCGGCGGCTACATGATGGCCTGCGTCGCCGACAAACTCGTGGCTGCGCCCTTTGCGGTCATTGGCTCCATCGGCGTCGTTGCTGGGATTCCAAACATCCACCGCCTGCTCAAGAAGAAAGACATCGACATCGAGTACCACACGGCCGGTGACTACAAGCGTACCCTGACCTTGATCGGCGAGAACACCGACGAGGGCCGGGCGAAGTTCATCGAGCAGCTCGAGGGCACCCACGCGCTCTTCAAAGACCACATCGCCCGCTACCGGCCACAGCTCGACATGGCGACGGTCGCAACCGGTGAACACTGGTACGGGAGTGAGGCGCTCGAGCTCGGTCTCATCGACGCGGTCGGCACCAGCGACGACCTGTTGATGGCCGCCCGCAAAGACCACGAGCTGGTTCGGCTGCGCCACCGCTTCCGTCGTCCGCTGGCCGAGCGGCTCAGCGGTGCTGCTGCACAAGGCGTCGAGCGGGCCGTGTCCGCCCTGTGGGGTCGCGCCCAAGAGTCGCGGTTGCCGTGATCGCGGCGCGCGAGATGGCTCACGCATCCCGGCCAACCCTGACCGAACACATAGTTCGAGTCGCTGAACCGGCGGCCGTCGCCGCGTTCTACAAGCGTCACTTTGGGCTGGTTGAAGTCGCGGCGCCGACGCCGGGCTGCATTCGGCTAAGGGGCACCGCCGACGCGGTCACCGTCGAGCTCCAGCAGGCCACGGGCTCTGCCCGCGCGGCGCTGAACGACGGCGATGTCTTCTGGAAGCTCGGCACTAGCTGGCCCGACGTGCGCGCCAAGCGAGAGGCGCTCATCGCGGCTGGGGTCGCAGTCACCGAACCCCGGCAGTTCCGTGACATCGGCTTTCTTTGCCACCTCGTAGACCCTGAGGGCTTTGGGCTCGAACTCTTGCAGCACACGTTCGAGCCAGCGCTGAGCGCGCCGACCCCAGACGCTCAGCCGACCGCACCGCTGCATATCACGCTCCGCGTAGCCGACGCCGACGCCAGCCTCGCCTTCTATCGCGAGCGTCTCCACATGAGACTGCTCTCACGCCAGCGGGTCGATCCCTACGGCTTCACGCTCTACTTCCTCGCTTCGACCGAGGAGCGGCCGCCATCGAGCGACCTGGATGCTGTCTCCAACCGGGAGTGGTTGTGGCAGCGGCCCTACACGTGCCTCGAGCTCAAGCACAGCGACACGTCGTCTCAGCCAGGCGCCGCGTACCACGAGGCCGGCCACGGCCCTTGGGGGCTTGGCTTTACGGTCCGCGGGGCTGAGACGGCGCGTACCGTGGTGGTCACCGACCCTGACGGCTACGCCGCGCGCATCCGCTACGAAGTCTGACCCGCCGCAGCGCTACTTGCGACGCCGGCGTCGCTTCTTCCGCTTGACCTCGTAGGCGAGGCGATGGCCGCGCCAGGTGTCCTCAGGATGGATGATGAGGGGGCGTAGGTGAGGCAGGGGATCGATGCGCTTGCCGTCGTGGCGCAGCTCGAAGTGGAGGTGCGCGTTGGACTCGCGGATGCCGGTGCGGCCAACGCGCCCGATGAAGTCGCCGGCTTGCACGGTGTCGCCCGGCTTCACGGTGTACTCGTCGAGGTGCATGTAGGCGCTGACGAGGCCGCCTGGATGCTTGATCTTGACCAGAAACCCAGCCGCTCCGTACTTCTTCGATGAGATGGCCTTGGCCTTGTCGAGCGGCATGCTCTTGGTCTCGCCGCTCTTGAGGTTGACGCCGGCGAGGAAGACCTTGCCCTCAGCGATGGCGCGAACGGGCTCGCCGCGGGTCGAGGCAAAGTCGACCCCCTGGTGCGAGCGCTTGCCGCCTGCGCGCGGCTCGCCCCAGATGCTGGTGAGTGTCCGCGGGTAGCCGTCGAGCGGGCTGCGAAGGGCAAGGTTGCGCCAGCGGCCCGTGCGGGGCTCGGGGTTGCCGGCTCCGTAGTAGATGAGCAGGCGACGCCGAGCGGCCAGGATGCGATCTTCATCTCCGGCCCCGCGAACGCGGTCACCCCAGGACACGTGGCTGACGTGATGGCGATGGGGGACTGAGCCCCACGCGGCGTCGATCCCCGGGCACTGGTCTTTGGCGACCTTGAGAATGGCCGCGGCAAAGTAGATGGCGGACTTGGGAAGCTCAAGGGCGCGCTCGTAGTAGAGGTGACGCTTGAGGGGCAGCGTCCGTTTCTGCCAGCGGGCGGCGGCCTTCTCCCAGGTCCAGTAGGTGTAGATGCGCTTTTTGATGTAGCCCGCGTGCGTGTTGACCTGGAGCCCTGACAGCCCGATGCCGCGCTTGTTCTTGAGGCCTGGAGCGCAGGCGCCTCGCTCGGTCACGATGGCAGCGACGGTGAACGGGTCGACGCCGAAGGTGGCGCTGTCGGCGAGGATCCAATCGGTCCACAGCTGGTTGCGCTTCGGCGGCATGTAGGCGCACTCAAGCTTGAGCGCGGCCTTGAAGCGCTCGGCATCGATGGAGCTCGGGCTTGGCGGCTCGGCGGGCCACTTTGTCAGGTCCATGAGCCCTTCACCCGACGCCGTGTGCGACTTTGGCTTTAGGCTGCGCCGGAGCCAAGGAGGCTTGGTGGTCTGACGCTTGAGGCGCTGTGGGTAGAGGTTG